>DATHFS010000578.1:0-10242 GCA_035317975.1 Cyclobacteriaceae bacterium
ATCATTCCCTCTACTAAGAGATGGGGAATCCGTTCCATCAGGTACCGGTCCTTAAATGTGCCCGGTTCACTTTCATCGGCATTGCATACCAGGTAGCGCGGCTTGTCCGATTTGCGATCGAGGAAGCTCCACTTCATTCCGGCAGGAAATCCCGCCCCGCCTCTTCCCCTTAAACCGGATATTTTCACTTGTTCCGTCACGGCATCCGGTGTCATCGTCTTCAACGCCTTCTCTACGGAAGCGTATCCACCTTTGCTTCGATAAACCTCGAACGTATGTATTCCCGGTACGGCGTCGTGTTCTAACAATAATTTTCTTCCCATGGCATCAACCTAATTTTGCAATTGATTTGACTTCATGTACGTCCTTCGTTTATTCGTTGCCCCCAACTTCTCAATCAACTCGTCTACTTTTTCCGGAGTCAGGTTTTCAAAAAATTCAGACCCGCATTGCAGCATGGGAGCGGTGCCACACGAACCCAGGCACTCTACCGTTTTCAAGGTGAACATGCCGTCGGAGGTCGTTTCTCCTACTTTAATATTCAGTTTGCTTTCCAACTGTTCAACAATATCGTCGGCTCCCCGCAGCCAGCATGGTCCTGTGCGGCATACCTCGATCAAACACTTTCCAACGGGCTCTGTATTAAACATCGAGTAAAAAGTAGCCACTTCATAAACCTCAATCGGCTTAATGCTCAACAAGGAAGCCACGTAATCCATCACGGGCACGCTCAGCCAGCCGTCAAATTCCGCCTGCGCCATATGAAGCACCGGAAGCAAGGCCGACTTTTGCTTTCCTTCCGGATAGCGTTTGATGATCTGGTTCACGAGGTTGAGCGCCTCGGATGAAAATTTTATTTCCATGTCACCTCACCCCCGACCCCTCTCCGAGGCGGAGAGGGGAGAATTTAAATGGTTCAAAATTATTTAAGTCCACTCTTTACTAATTTTAAATCTTAAATCTTAAATCTTAAATTTTAAATTAATATGATTAAGCATCCAACTCTCCCGCAATTACATTCATACTACTGAGTGTCAGGATCGCATCGGAAAGCATGGACCCTTTGATCATTTCCGGATAGGCCTGATAGTAAATAAAACAAGGTCTTCTGAAATGCAATCGAAAAGGCTGCCTGCCGCCGTCACTGATCAAATAAAATCCCAGCTCTCCATTCCCACCTTCCACACTATGGTAAACTTCTCCTTTGGGTACATCGGTCTCTCCCATCACAATCTTAAAGTGATAAATCAGCGCCTCCATATTGTTATACACTTCTTCCTTAGGGGGAAGGTAGAAATCAGGAACAGCGGCATGGAAGGGGCCTTCCGGCATTTTTTTGATGGCCTGTTGAATGATGTTCAGGCTTTGCCACATTTCCTCCTGTCGAACCATGAAACGATCGTACGTGTCTCCCTGGGTTCCTACCGGAATAATGAAATCAAAATCTTCGTAGGAACAATAGGGTTGAGCCACGCGCACATCGTAATCTACGCCTGCTGCGCGCAGGTTGGGTCCTGTAAAACTATAGTTTAATGCTCTTTCCGCTGATATTCCTCCCACGCCGATGGTCCGGTCCATAAAGATCCGGTTGCGGGTCAGCAGGTTTTCAAATTCTTTAAGAACAACCGGAAATCCTTTAAGGAAGGCATCCAGTTTGGCCCATGCTTTAGCTGAAAAATCGCGTTCAAAGCCTCCGATCCGTCCCAGGTTAGTCGTCAACCTTGCACCGCATACTTCTTCGTAAATCTCGTAGACATGTTCGCGCTGCTGGAACATATATACAAATCCTGTCAGCGCCCCCGTATCGACGCCGATGACGGCATTGCAAACCAGGTGGTCGGTGATTCGGGCCAACTCCATGATGATAATTCTCAAATACTGAACCCGCTTGGGGATTTCTACTCCCAGCAATTTCTCCACCGTCATGTGCCACCCTATATTATTGATAGGTGACGAGCAGTAGTTCATACGATCCGTCAGCGGGGTGACCTGATAAAAAGGCCTTCGTTCGGCCAGTTTTTCAAACGCTCTGTGGATGTATCCGATCGTAGGTTCCGCTTCGACTATCACTTCGCCATCCATTTTCAGCACGTTCTGGAAGATTCCGTGCGTGGCGGGGTGGGTTGGTCCGAGGTTCAGGTAGGAATATTGTTTCTCCTCCTTGGGACGAGCCTGGTCGATCGCTATGTATTTCGTTTCTTCCATTTCTGTTACCTGCCAAACATCTTATCACTCTTATCTTCCCTTACCTGGTCCTCCAGCGGAAACTCTTTTCGCATAGGAAACATGATCATCTCCTCTACGTTCAGGATCCGCTTCAAGTTGGGATGGCCCTGAAAAACGACGCCATAAAAATCATAGGTCTCGCGCTCCATCCAATTCGCGCCCGAAAAAATGGGAGTAATGGTCGGGGTCACCGGGTTGTCTTCCGGCAAAAATATTTTCAGGCGGATCCGTTGGTTGGTGACCATGTTGTGAAGTTGGTACATCACGGCGATTGCGTTTTGGTCAGGATAATGGATCCCGCAGAGCGTGGTCAAAAATCGGAACCGCGTATCGGGATGGTCATAGAGGTAGCGAATGATCTCAACGATTTTTTCCTGTTTCAGCGAAACAGTGAGAAACTCATAGGGGGAGTCAATCCCGAGTACCTGGTCTTCGTACTTTTCTTTAAGGGCGTCAATAATTTTTTCTATCAACTCTGCTTTATTCGATTCCATAGTTGTTAAGCATGGCCTTGTACGCGGGAGAATTCCGCCTTCGAAGCGATTCGCTTTCTACGAGACGCTGGATATTCATGATCCCTTCAATGATCTGTTCGGGCCTGGGCGGACATCCCGGTACATAAACATCAACAGGGATGATCCGGTCAATACCCTGGAGCACGCTGTACGTATCGAAAATTCCTCCGCTGCAGGCACAGGCACCGACGGACAGTACCCACCGGGGTTCTGCCATTTGTTCATACACCTGCCTCAGCACCGGACCCATTTTTTTGGCAATCGTCCCCATGACCATCAGCAAGTCTGCCTGACGGGGAGAAAAACTCAATCGTTCAGACCCAAAGCGGGCCAGATCATAGTGCGCACCCATTGTTGCCATGAACTCAATTCCGCAGCAGGATGTAGCAAATGGCAGAGGCCAAATCGAATTCTTTCGCGCCAGGCCTACGACCTTTTCGAGGCTGGTGGCAAAGAACCCGGCTCCTTCCAGTCCTTCTGGTTTATCGGAAACGATTACGTTATCTAATGACACGGTCTGCATGCTACTCCCACTTCAGGGCCCCTCTCTTAATAATGTATAAGAATCCAACCAACAAAAATGCAATGAAAAGAACCATCTCGACAAACCCCGCCATGCCCAATTCTTTGAATAGAACAGCCCAGGGATACATGAAAATGACTTCCACATCAAAAAGGACGAAAAGGATTGCAACAAGGAAGTATTTTATGTTGAACGGCACCCGGGCGTTGCCTTTTGATGCAATTCCGGACTCAAAGGCTTCCAACTTGGTCTTTGTATTCCTCTTAGGCCCAAGCAGGTGTGTCGCGACCATCGTTACAACGACAAAACCGGAGGCCACAATGAACATCATGACGATAGGAAAATAGTCATTCAGGTGCGCTTGGTCCATAGTGTAAAGAAAGAGGAGAAAAACCGCTTATTTGCTCAAAGATCGAAATATTTTTGGTTTCTCCCCCCTATTTTTTGTTTCTCTCAGGGTGCTACAAATTAACAATCCGGAGCCTTTTTGGTTCTCCACAAAAACATTAAAAAATACAATCGATTGCAAGTCAAGTGTCAAGTATCGTCTCCCGGAGGACGATACCGGGGGGCGGGAATCGTACCGGGATTTCGCATCGTCCTCGGCAGACGATGCTGGACCAAACCGGTAATCGGTGATCGGTGGAACAATGACGACTAGACTATCCTAACGTCAAGTATCGTCTCCCGAGGGAAAGTCAAGTATCGTCTCCCAGAGGGGACGATACGTTCTAGTTCGGTTGTCCCATCATCCTCAGAGGGCGACCAGACGACGCAATAGCGCATCGTCCTCTTTGAGAGACGATGCTGGACATAACGTCAAGTATCGTCTCCTGAGGGGACGATACGCCTCGGAGACCGTGCTATTTATGGAGGACCACTATCTTGATAATGTGTTATATTAACATGTGGATGGTTCTCATTCAATTCATAATAACGAGCGCTGGAGTGAGGGTATTCCTCTGCGGTCGCAGCTAAGTGCCATTTACCGCGAATGGGATTTGAATGAATATATTCCAGTTTTTGAATCAAAAATTTATCCGTATAGCAGGGCTTTATATCAGAAGACACCTCAAATACCCGATGCTTCTTTTTTCGATTCTTTTCTTCAGGAGTAACCCGATTCGAGAGAATTTCCAGAATATCACTCCTTCCAATGACCTCAAGACGTCTAACGACTTCGTAGGCCAAGAATCTTTTTCCATTGCTCAGGGTCGAATTAATTGTACCCTTAGTTATATAAATCAACAGGTGAAGATGATTTGGCATAATCACAAATCCGCAAATCTGATGACCCTTGCTAATTAGAATTGAAAACCACTTGTAGATCTCTTGATACAGGTCAGTCGTTTCAAACAAGGGCATCCAATCCAAACAGGTAAATGAGCAAAAGTAGATTTGCTCCTCTTCGGTTTGAGTTAGCTTAATTGCCATTAGGCCCGAAGATAGTTTGGGTAGGCTAATCGGCGAATTATACTATGATCGGAAATCCTGACAAAATGAGTTTATGCATCGCCCTTTTCCAGAGACGACGCGTGATGGGGTCAAGACCGGGGTTCCGCATCGTCCTCTTCGAGAGACGATGCTGGACGGACTGCCCTCGAAGCTGGATTTGTTATCGCCCTGTCCGACTGTCAAGTATCGTCTCCCGAATCTGAGATCGGGGGGTTCGCATCGTCCACTTCAAGAGACAATCCGTGGCGGGGACGAAGGGGACGATACGCGTCGGACTCGGATTTGTTATCGCCCTGTCCGACTGTCAAGTATCGTCTCCCGAATCTGAGATCGGGGGTTCGCATCGTCCACTTCGAGAGACGATGCGTGGCGGGGACGAAGGGGACGATACGCGTCGGAGCTGGATTTGTTATCGCCCTGTCCGACTGTCAAGTATCGTCTCCAGAATCTGAGATCGGGGGGTTCGCATCGTCCACTTCAAGAGACAATGCGTGGCGGGGTCCGAAAATCGCATCGTCCTGTCAAAGAGACGACGCGTGATGGAGTCAAGACCAGGGGTTCCGCATCGTCCTCTTCGAGAGACGATGCGGGACGCGTACGTCAAGTATCGTCTCCCAGAGGGGACGATACGTCCCGGTCCAAGGTCGTGCATCGTCCTCTTCGAGAGACGATGCTGGACGTGTAGAGACGATGCTGGACCATCCCAAACTATTTCCTTGTACCAGTTATGGAATTCAACTATCGTTTTCATCCTAGCTGTAGAAATAAAACCCTACTGTTATGAAAACCTGGAAAGTGGTTCTCCTGGCCTTGCTGGCCGTAAGTTCCGTCATCTTGCTCTCGTTCTCCTTTGCGCCTCCTCAGCGTCTCTGCGTCTCTGCGGTGAACAATTTCTTCCGCAAGGAAGCAAAACACAAACACCGCTCTACGTACCGAAGTATCCCCAAAGGCTGCGTGTTCCGTACCCTGATGGGCGAGGAATCTTCGGACTCAAGTTTCATTTACAAGTCCGACGCGAAAGTCACGGCCACCATTCAACGGGGGCTGGAGTGGATTATCAAAGCCCAAAACAACAATGGCGGCTGGGGCGCTGGCTCCCATGGCCGGCAGGACATTATGGACCCGCACGCTGTTCAAGCCGATCCTGCCACCACGTCCATGGTTGCAATGGCTTTGCTGCGCAGCGGGAGCACGTATACGTCAGGCAGTTACTCCCAATCCTTGCGCAGAGCGCTGAATTATGTTTTGAATGCTGTTGAATCTTCCCCCGCCAACGGCTACAACATTACCGACCAAACGGGGACACAGATCCAGATCAAGCTGGGGCAGAATATCGATGTGGTGATGGCTTCCCAATTCCTGACGAATTCACTTGATTACCTTAATCACGACAAGTCGTTAAAAGAAAGAGTAAAGAAGGCGCTGAATGTTTGTGTCAGTAAGATCCAGCGTGCACAAGACAGCAATGGAAGCATGGCCGGCTCGGGATGGGCCGGGGTGTTGCAGTCTTCCCTTGCCAGCAATGCATTGGAATCGGCACAGTCGCATGGAGCGAGCGTGGACAACGAAGCCCTTGAGCGGGCAAGGGAATTTCAAAAGAACAATTATGATTCAAAGACCGGCAATGTCAACACCGACATGGGCGCAGGAGTGATATTGTATTCTGTAACCGGTTCCGCCAGGGCGAGTGCCAAAGAGGCGCGCAAAGTCGGCGAAGAAATGGAGAAAGCCAAAAAAGAGGGACGCATTGCACAGAATGCGCCGTCCACAGCCGAGAATTTACAGAAAATCGGTTTCGACAAAGACGACGCGATGAAATATTCTACAGCGTATGAAGTCTATCAATCCGCTAAAGTACAGGCGCAACGGGAAGATGTCATGAGTGGCTTTGGAAACAACGGCGGCGAAGAATTCCTAAGTTATCTTCAAACCGGCGAGAGCATGATCATCGGAAAAGACAACGAATGGAAAAAATGGTATGATAACATGAGTGGACGGCTGTTGCGGATCCAGAATGATGACGGAAGCTGGAGCGGCCATCATTGTATCACGAGCCCGGTGTTTTGCACGGCAACGTGTTTGCTGATCCTCGCCGTGAATAATGATGTCGAGAAGTTGGTGGAGTTGGGGAGGGAGAGGTAGGAGGAGTACTTTTCGGGGTGATGTCCCCAGTCCCTAGGGGACATCATTCTTTAATGCAGGGAATTTGACATGAAAACCTCCATACCCCAGATAAGGATGCATTTTTTTTGCAATATTTAGTCCGGCAAATCTTAAAGTAAGAGGGTTTAGATTTTCTTTCAAGAATTACTGATTGCATGGGTCTCGATGTTCGATATTGAACAGCGCGGAGTTACTTTAAAAGGCGCGAAAATGAATCAAATGAAGGCATGTAAAAAAGTATTTGTTTAAGCATGCAGTTTTTCACTCCATTTTTGTAATTTGAATAGATTGTTTTAAACGGATTCTTACGGATTTACGTTCTCATCATACATAATTACCAATAATCATGTCATACCAACTGTTATATCTGGACATTATTCGACTTCTTAATGAACGCGAAGAAATGCCTATTGAAATGATCGCATTAAAAACAGGTACCACGTCTTCAGCCGTAACTGAATTGCTGGAAAAGCTGGAGCAAATTCACGTGGTAATACTTGATAATGAGAAGAAAAATGTAAAATTGGCTAGCCCAAGTAGCATTCCAACAATGAGTGAGTTTTACGCGCTAGCAGGTTGATCGATGCTCTTGCTTTTCTGTATTGCACTATCGTTTCTACTGGGGCTATACATTTCTTTAAACGATATTTTTAGTTCAAGTCCAATGTTTTTTGCTTTTGCAAGAAAATCTCCAGCGCTCTGGTTATTAGGGGCCATTTATGGTGGATTGTCAGTCGGATTCTTCTATTTATTAAAGGAAACCTTAATTGATATTTCTATTGAAGGAGGAGCGATTGTAAAACCAATCAGTGATGATGTTAAGATTTGGGCATTTGCTGTATTCGCGGGTATATCTATCAAATCGCTTTTAGGCATATCTTTTTTTAATTTCAGGTATGATGGTGGAAAAACTTTTCCACTAGGGTTGGCCACTTTTGTTAAAATATTTGAACCTCAAATTCTGAAAAGCCTTGAAACAGATCACTATATTGCTTTTGATACCTTTTTGACAAATGCTGAACAGAAAACTTCACATTTGAGTCTACAGGATATTCATAATATTATAAGAAACAAGGTTTCTGCAAGATTTCCCTCCGCTGAAGTAAATAGTTTCTTGTTGGATTTGGCTAATACTCAAAATTCGAGGGACGCACTATCGCTATACTTGAGAGGATTTGGGAAGAGAATTTTTTATCACACGTTTCCCCACACGCAAAAAATAGCTCATAATACCATTGCGCTGGCATTATTTATAGATTCTGCACCTTTTAACCGCATTTGACTTGGCACCGCAACCAAGTCCCTTGTCTAAATTCCCCTTTTAAGTTTGCCGCGAGTTCAATACATTGATCTCAATCGTAATCCTGGCACACTAATCTCCGTCCCGTATTCATGGATAGGCGCGAAACATTAAAAAAACTCGTAGTTGCCTCTGGCGGCCTGATCGTGCTCCCTTCCTGGGCGAGGGGATGGAAAGCCTCCGATCTGACCGCTCATCACACCTCCTTTTCTGTCTCCGAACAGGATACCCTTGCCTCCGTTGCCGATACCATCATTCCGGCCGGTAATGCGATTGGCGCCCTCTCTGTGGGGGTCGACAAATTCTTACAAAAGCTGCTTGACAAGTGCTACGAAAAGGATGTGCAGGATAACGTAAGGGCGCAGTTGGCAGGATTGGAGAACGCTGCTCAGGCATCCCACGGAAAGTCGTTTGTCTTGTGTGATCAACCTCAACGACAAGCGCTTCTTCTAAAACTGTCTACTTCCGAAACTAACGGCGAGAAGGATTTTTTCAAACTCATGAAATCGGAAACCATTCGCGGCTTCAATACGTCGAAAGAAGTCATGGTGGGCTACCATAAATTCAAACTCGCGCCCGGACACTTTTATGGTTGTGTCGATGTAAAAGCCTGAACAATGCCAAACCTGATGGACACGACAAAAGACAGAACGTACGACGCCATCGTCATCGGCTCGGGCGCCAGTGGCGGATGGGCTGCCAAGGAACTTTGCGACAAAGGACTAAAAACGCTGATCCTGGAAAGAGGGCGCGATGTAAAACATATTAAAGACTATCCGACCGCGGGTAAATCGCCCTGGCAATTTGAATACCGCGGGTCTGTACCCCTGGAAGGCAAGAAAGACTTTCAGCTTGCCCGCAATGCCCGTGAAGAAACTTTTCATTGGGCTATCCGCGATGATGAGCAACCGTTTATCCAGGAAAAACCCTTCCGGTGGTTTCGCGGCTATCATGTCGGTGGTAAATCGTTGCTCTGGGCACGCCAGACTCAGCGGTGGAGTGATTTTGATTTTGAAGGTCCGGCGCGCGATGGCTTTGCTGTCGATTGGCCCATTCGGTATAAGGACCTCGAGCCCTGGTACAGCCATGTCGAAAAATTTGCGGGGATTGCAGGCAACAAAGACGGATTGCCTGAATTGCCCGACAGCGAATGCATGCCCGGCTTTGAAATGAGTTGCGTCGAAAATTTTTTCAAAGAGACCATTCAAAAGAATTATTCCGATCGTCACCTGATACAGGGACGATGCGCCCATCTTACGGATCCCCGGGATATCCATCGCGAACAGGGAAGGAACAAATGTCAAAATCAAAACCTCTGCAACCGGGGTTGTGTCTTTGGGGGCTACTTCAGCAGCAATGCCTCTACCCTGCCGTGGGCGATGAAGACGGGGAAACTCACCCTACGGCCTTTCTCCGTTGTCCATTCCGTCATCTATGACGAGAAGAAAGGACGTGCAACGGGAGTGCGAATCATCGATGGCAACACCAGGGAGATGATGGAGTATTATGCCAAAATCATTTTTGTCAATGCCTCGGCATTGAACACGAATCTGATATTATTAAACTCTACCTCAACACGGTTTCCCAATGGATTGGGAAATGACAGCGGCGCATTGGGCAAGTATGTCGCCTGGCACAATTATCGCGGAAAAGGCAGTGCCGAATACGAGGGTTTCAAAGACAAAAAAACGGATGGCCGCAATCCAAGCAACGCCTACATCCCGCGATTCAGAAATATTCACAAGCAGGAAATGAATTTTCAACGGGGGTATGCTATTGGTATTGGCGGAGGAAGAAGCGCCTCCCCGGATACGGCTATGATCGGTGATCAACTCAGAGAAAATTTATTAAATCCTCCGTTAGGCAACTGGCATATCAGCAGTTGGATGATGGGCGAAACGGTCCCGGTTGAAAAAAACCATGTCCGGCTGCACCCGGAATTAAAAGACAAATACGGAATTTCACAATTGATCGTCTCTTGTGAATGGACGGAAAACGATGACAAGATGGTGGAGGACTATGTTCAGCAGTCGAAGGAGATGTTTGAGAAGGCGGGGTTT
>DATHFS010000579.1:0-2843 GCA_035317975.1 Cyclobacteriaceae bacterium
GGGCTTGCGGGGTCTTGCGCTACGGGAGGAAAAATTTGTCGACGTAAGCACGTTATTTCAGTTTGCCCAGGAGCGCGTACCCGTGCTGGCCTCGGGCATCGGCGGAATTCAGACTCCCCAGCTATTCAGTCCCAACGGTTCGCAAAGTTTTGATTTCGGCGAATTGACCACCGAAGACAAAAACCAAATACCTCTTGCCCGGGCCCGGCCGGTTTACATCCGCTCGACGTTTATCGACGAGCAAAAATTTCGCGACGTATTGGGTTTAGGAAAGAAAATCGACGAGCGATTGAATGAAGCCTCCACAAAAGGAGAATCCTCGCCTTTATTGTTCAGTGACGTTTCAGAGTACCCCGACGGTTGTCAACTGAGCGGCGAGTACAAACAAGGGCAAGGAAAGATTTTCCTCAAGTTGAATAAGACCTGCGAAGGGAAGGAAGTGTTGCAAAATCTTGAGGCCGAAAACGAAAAAGAATTGATCGATAAGGTACTTGCCCTCCTTGGCAAGTAGTTTGTAATAGGATTGAAAGTTTCAAAGTCCATGAACTAGAGCGGGTGCTGCCAGGTTTGGTAAAGTGACCTTGAAAATGGACCCTTGTCCGGGTTGGGAATCAATTGTAATGGTCCCGCCCATTTTTTCCAGCGCTTCCCGGACAATGAACAACCCTATTCCGGAACCGTGAGGGTTGCTCGTCGCCTGATAAAAAATCCCGAAAATATTTCCGTGTTGATCGGATTCGATCCCGATGCCATTGTCTTCCACAGATAGGACGCACTCATTCAGGGTAACGGAACATTGAATGCTGATCTTCTTGTTCGGATTTTCGGCTTTCTGAAAGGTGATCGCATTCGTCAAAAGGTGGCCCAGGATCAATCGAATCCGGGCAAGGTCGGAATAAAATGGACCGGGCTGTTGTACCTGAATGGTGACATCGATGGCCTGTTTCTTGATCTCTTTTTGAAAATTGGTTGTTACCTGAAGGATCAGTTCGTCCAGGTCTATCGACTTATTTTTGGTCTCCCGACTGGAATTGAGCATGAACTGCTCCAATTCCTCCAGGATAATTTCCATTTTTTCAGTATTTTCTTCAATGAATCTGATGACCATGGCGGGGTCCAGGTCCGTATCCGGATTTCTGTCTTTAAGGATGTTGACCAGCCCCCGAATTGACTTTAACGGGCCACGCATGGAGTGAGAGCAACTTTTGATAAATTGGTTGATCACCAGATTTGCCTTATCCAGTTCCCGGCAGATTACTATGTCGGCCATCATTTCTCCCGGGTTTTGAATTTCTTTCTGTAGTGATGATTTCATACAATTTCGTTTGAGTCACGATTCAAAATTGGAGTATTATTCATTACTGCAGATAAGTGACAAGTGGATTTGAAAAAAATCAGGGATGCGCTGAGTTGTGGGGGTATCCCCTGATTCTAAATCAGTTATTTTGACCTTCTACTCTCCAAATAATCCATCACTTCAACACTTAATTTAGCTATTTCCTTACGCTGCACCGGGTCAAACCGGGTTGGTTTCTTATTCAAGGCACACAGTGACCCAAGAACAAAGCCGTTGTGATTCATCAATGGAGTACTTGAAAAAAAACGGATCAATGGGCTGCCAAGAACTGCTGGATTGTGCTTGAACAATGGATGTCGAAGAGTATCCTCGACCTCGACATAGACCCCGCGATGAAAAACCAGGTCGCAGAAGATGATCTTAGCGTTGGATCCCAAAGCTTCGCCGGCCCGGGCTTTGATCAGCGTGTCCTGGACCCCGAAGAACGAAATAAGAACGGTTGTTGTTTTGGAGATCTTGAGCAACCGGTGCGCTATTCCATCCAGAAAAGGATCAGGAACCGGTAGATCGAGGGGATAATTTTCCAATTCGGTTAGCCGCTTGGCCTCCCAATTACTATCGTAACTTTCATAATGCATACAGGTGTAAAGTTGCAGCCTGAGAGGTTGCATAACATCGGCAGGAAGAGGATTTGGTAATATCAGGGTTTCCCTGACACGCGAGGGAAATGCCCTGCGTGTGACTGGCTCGCGCGTTAAATGCTATTTTTTAGGCTTATTTATTTCGATTAGCCCATTGTCAAACGCATATTTTACCAATTGAGCGGTGTTTGTGAGACCGAGTTTATCCTGAATATGGCCTTTGTGCGTTTCTATTGTTTTTACACTGATAAAGAGCTCATCGGCGACATCTCTGAGGGTCTTCCCACTGGCAATCATTCTCAATACTTCTTCCTCACGCCGGGTCAATTCACTGTCCTTTCGGGAGGGAAGGCCCTTTCCTTCCGTTTCCTTAAGGTAAAAGTCTTGAAAAACGAGTGCAGTAATTTCTGAGCTAAAATGCTTTTCCCCTTTCATTACCGTGCGAATGGCTGTTAAGAGAGTCCTCTTGTCGGAGTCTTTTGGCAGGTAGCCGTCAATCCCCGATTTGATTCCGTCACGGATAAAGTCTTTATTGACTTCGCTGGAGATAATGATGATTTTTACCTGTGGATTCTGCTCCTTGATCCACCGGGTAGCCTCTATACCGGTCATCCCCCGCATGACAATGTCCATCAGAAAAACATCAGGAGGAGATTCGTTTGCCAGGTTCACCGCCTCTTCGCCACTGCTCACCGAAGCTACCACCTCTATTCCGTCCATACCATTCAGCATGGCTTCAAATCCCTGTCTCATCAAACCATGATCGTCGGCGATGGCAATTCTAATTGTATTTTTCATGTTGAGATCAACGCCGTTACAGAATTCAAAATAACTTCAGTAGAACTTGGCTTCAGCACGAAACTGTCGGCGCCTAGCTCGGCTATTCTCTTACCGTCTTCTTCCAT
>DATHFS010000580.1:0-3792 GCA_035317975.1 Cyclobacteriaceae bacterium
TCCAATCAACGCCAGGCACAGGATTGGAACAGTTACGATGGACTTCATAATAATTATTTAAGATGCAAGATTGGAAATTCGAAATTACAGAACCGACTCAATAAAATGTTCAGAAATGCAAGGTCACAAAGAACACAAAGAACACAAAGAACACAAAGAACCACAATGAATTGAGTTCAACACGAATAAAGATAATATTTTCTTTGTGCCCTTTGTGCCTGCTTCGCGTTCTTTGTGACCTTGCATTTTATTCGATATTAAGAGCAGTGAATTATTCCGCCCGTAATGACT
Organism: Cyclobacteriaceae bacterium; assembly: GCA_035317975.1. Taxonomy (GTDB): domain Bacteria; phylum Bacteroidota; class Bacteroidia; order Cytophagales; family Cyclobacteriaceae; genus ELB16-189. Next base: position 292 of record DATHFS010000580.1, read on the forward strand.
TAACCGGATTGGCGATGGCCGATTGGATGGCCTGGACACTGATCGTCAACAAAGCAATCAACAGCGCACCGCCGCCGGCCACAGCGAAGATCCACCACGAAAGTGCAATTTTGAACGCAAATCCTTGCAGCCACTCATTCATAAAATAACCGGCAACCGGTGCAGCAACGACAAACGAGACAACCACCAGTACCAGGAAGTCTTTGGACAACAGGCTCACAATGTGGGTGACGGTAGCCCCAAGGACCTTGCGTACGCCGATTTCCTTGATTCGTTGTTCGGCAGAGAACATGACCAGGCCGAGCAAGCCGAGACAAGAAATCGCAATAGCGACCAATGCAAATGCATTCGATAGCTTGGTCATGACCTGTTCATTGCGATAGAGCTTGTCGTACTCCACATCGACGAACTGGCTGGCAAAGGGATAGTTGGGATTGATTTCTTTATACACCGTTTCCAAACTGGCGAGCGCTTCTTTGGTTTTGCCAGCGTCCGTCCGGACGATGATAACACCAAAATATTCGTATTCTTTTACGTCCAATATCAAGGGCGTAATGGGTTTATGTAATGAGTTGGTATGATAGTCTTTCAGTACAGCGATGATGTGGCCCTTCTTGTTCCAGGCTGATACCCATTTACCGATTGGCTCTTTCAAGCCCATTTGCTTTACCGCCTCTTCATTGACCATGAAAGCATCGGCCGAGTCAGTGGCATGGGTCCTTGAGTAATCCCGTCCCTCCACAATCTTTAATTTCATGATTTTGTTGAAATCGAATCCAACGGAAGCAACACGGAATCCAACCGAGGCATTTTTTTCCTTTCCTTCCCAGTTGATGGCATCCTCGCCGGTACGAGTCTCTGCATTTCCATCGTCAACGTCCACCTGGAATTCCATGGCGTGCGGTGTCTCTGTGCTTCTGTCAACCATCGCCACACCGGGCATGGTCGAAGCCCTTTCCTTGAATGAAGTATATTTATCATACTTCATCAACTCGCCTTCGATTTGTATGTAAAGCAGGTTTTCACGATCATACCCTAAATTCGTTCGCTGTACATAGTTAGTCTGTTGCGAAATTACTATGGTCGCAATCAGGAGTATAATGGAAAGTGCAAATTGAAAAATAGCAAGGCCTTTTCGAAACCAGATCGCCGACGCAGTAAAGCGCACCACCCCTTTCAGTATCCGGACCGGTTTCAGGGAGGAGAGAAAAAGTGCCGGGTAACTTCCGGCAACCAGTCCGGTAAACACCATGATGCCGGTTAAGGCAAGCCATGAAGAAGGACTTGTTAGCGGAGAATTTATTTGCTTGCCGGTCAGGTCATTAAAAGCCGGCAGCAGAAGATGCAAGAGCGCCAACGATACAATCAGGGCCAAAAGTGAAAACAGAATGGATTCTCCAAAGAACTGCACGATCAAATGGAGTCGCGAGGATCCGACCACTTTTCGAACGCCCACTTCCTTGGCACGTTTTACGGAGCGGGCTGTAGCCAGGTTCATAAAATTGATGCAGGCCATAATCAGTACGAACAGGGCTGCACCACTGAATATCCGGACATATTCAATACGTCCACCCTGCGGCTTTCCATTGATAAAATTGGAATGCAGGTATTGATCCCCAAACGGCTGAAGACCTGCTTCGGAGGTGTAACCGGCGTTTTTATCCATCCGCTGTTGCTGCAGTTTGTTAAGGCTGACTTCCACATTCCCGGGATCGGCGTTCTCCCGTAGCTGCAGAAACAAGCGCGCCTCATTGGAGGCCCACTCCAGGCCATTCATTTGTGCTTCCCAGCTCATCAAATAATCAAACTGCAAGGAACTTGCCGGTGCTACGTTTTCAAAAACTGCCGTCACGACAAAGTCCCTTTTGTTTTCATAACGGATACTTTTTCCGATTGCATTCCGGGGATTATCAAAAAACAGATCTGCCATTTTTCTGGAAATGGCAATGCTGCTGATGTCTTTCAAGGCCGTCAGCGCATCGCCTGCGATGATCGGGTAGCTGAACATTTTAAAAAAATCCTCCCCCGCCCTTGAACCTTTCAGTTTGTGGATCTTGTCTCCTACCTGGAATGTTTCAGGGTGCCCCCATGGTAATTCATAGGCTGTTGCATAAAAGCTTGCTAACTGGACTTCCGGAATTACTTCCTTTACATCCCTCAGTACCATTTCACCACGATTCGCCACTACCCGGACCGGCGATCCATAGTTTCCGCTAACCAGGCCATTTGAATTATGGCGTTCATATACACAGTAGAGGTTCCTGCCATTGGCGAGAAACTTGTCAACCTGTTCCTCATCCCTGACCCAAAAAAAAATAAACAGGCAACACGTCATGCCCAACGTCAGTCCGATGATGTTGATCGCCGAAAAAGACTTGTGACGGATCACGTTACGCAGTGCTACGATACAATAATGTTGAAGCATATTCATATTTTTGCTGATCAAATAGCCTGCCATGCTGAAAATGCGGATTTTGAGAGGATTTTCAATTTTTTGTGAAAATTAAGCAGGTGGGGTCGTCCGGAAATACTACACTTTTGTCCGGTAATGAAATATCTTTTACCCCAGACCATGACCTAAACATCGATTTGTCTTAATCATTCTATTCCAGAGCCCATGGGTCACGGCGAACCACAGCGGACACAACGTTAACCTTCAAAATTTCGCCGTGCCCGCTGTGGTTCGTGGTGTTCGCTGTGGCCCTTCATTGCCTATGCTGCTCTCTAAAATGAATTGATCAAAACACTTTTTGAATGAGATTTTCACCCATTTTGGAATTGGTTTCACAGCTACCCTATTCTATTCACCGTCACTTGACCACCTCCCGGCGATCAAGTCCCCCGTTGGAAGGTAGAGATTAATCTATTTGACCTAAAATAGATAGTTATGTATCGACATAAGTTGATATATGAAGCTCTCTACTTTCCGTTTACTCCTCTATGGTTTGGCTTTTTGCGCGGTGACAACTGCTTCAGCTCAGTTGAAGCAGCAATGTGAAACCTGTTTTACCTCTTCGATCACGAAGGCCGTAAAAAGTGGCGACCGATGCACTGATTACACCATCGAGGTTTCCTACATTGGAAAGTGTGAACACGCACTTTCTCACTTCACGGTTTCTATTCCAACATGCGCTGCGGTTTCGAACCTATCGAACAGCGAAAGCTGGGCGCAGGTAATGGGTACCGACCCTACCACGGGGTTAACGGGATTCAAAATCGACAACACCGCCAACTTCTGTGAAAGCTACCCGAAAAAAACATTCACTGTTTCGTTCACACTTTGCAGCGACTCCTCTTGCACCCAGACAAAATGCTGGAAGCCAACTGTCGCTTACAAGGCTGGGATTTGTTTTGAACTCGATACCCTCAGTGCACCTTGTGTCAGTCTCGCGGCCCACCTGGAAAAGAAAAATCCTTCCTGCTCTAATTCCCAGGACGGGCAGCTCACAGTGATAGTCGACAATGGTCAGGCCCCCTACCAGTATAGCTGGTCGAACGGCT
>DATHFS010000581.1:0-4109 GCA_035317975.1 Cyclobacteriaceae bacterium
CAGCACTTCGGCAGGCTCAATATAGACTGTCTGTCCGGTGGCCGACTCGACCATAATAAAACATCGAAGCTTTCGCTTGTGCTCGGCCAGGACGGGTATGACTGCCCGTCCATCGCGAATCGTAGCGGAGACACCTTCGGGTACCCAACCCTGGCTGGCCGCCTCGCGAAAGAGTTGATCGGTAATCCTCCGTACGCGATGTTGTTCTTCCCGCAATTGCTTTCTCAGTCGGGCCAATTCCGGACTGGCATGGTCTTTCACTTTAGCAGCTTCATCTATTTTTGAGAGAAGAGAGGAAGGAACCCGGTTGGAAAGGTTTACCGGCAAACCGAGTTGGTTCAGTTCGGGATAAACATCCGCACTTTTTTCCAGGAATGTCTTGCATTCAAAAACGGTGGCAAGCGATAGCGCAATTTTCAGCAGCACTTCGGCTTCCAAAAAGCTATCCTCGATCGCAGCAGTTTGTAGGTATTCTTCGGCGTCAAAAAAATGATGGGAAGGAAACGCTTCCGCCTTTTCCAGTATCTGTTTAAATTCCGATGTGAGCCCGAGCTGTGTTTTGATTTCTTTGAAATCCCGGGAGAACTTAATTTTCTCTACTTCCCGAATGCCCAACCCGGTCAGGCAATACGTATTCAACCGTTGCCGAAGGAGGTCAAACCCGAGCTTTTCTTCAACATCGGGCGCTGTCATGAGTATAACATTGGATTGAGTTTGTAGGAATCGGTAATCAGTGATCGGTGATCGGTAATCGGTAGATTTTCATATTCATTACGAGTTGGCGCAAGTTGAGTTCGTCCAGTTGAAGACGTCTCTTAGGTATACTCCACCGATCACCGATTACCGACTCACCTGGGTTGTATCCTGTTCGCCTTGGTTTCACGCAAACTAAGGGTATCAATAACAGCGTCGTATACCTTTTCAAATTCGAGCGGATGGTCCAGATAGTACCTATACGTTCTGCTCAACGTTTCATCGGATACTTTTTTCTTTGTCATAACGGATTGCTCGAAGGGCAGAAAGAGCTTCATGGCAGAATCACGCTGAATACCCAGGCTATTAATTTTTCCTTCTGCGAGGTAGAACTCCACCATGAGGTCCGCCAGCTCTTCCTGGCTGAGCACATCGTCGGGGCGTCCCGCTTTTTTGCAGGAATAGAGCGACAAAAGCGAAATAACCACCACCAGGATCGTCTTCCAGTAGCTACCTTTGGTCAAATTTATCGTTGATACCATTTTAAACGAGTCAAAATTAGTCATAATTACTTTATTTTTGACCCTCTAAAACCAGGCCAGGTTGAAAGAACTGCTTAAAAAACTTCGCAAGTACGAGATCCAGATCCGGAAGGCTATCAACAGCCAGATGCAGGGTGATTTTCACTCCATTTTCAAGGGATCCGGACTCGAATTTGATGATGTACGACCGTATCAATACGGCGACGATATCCGTAGCATCGACTGGAATGTTACCGCGAAAGGGCATGGGACCTTCGTGAAGACCTTCAGGGAAGAAAAAGAGCAGACGATCTTTTTCATAATCGATGTGAGCGCTTCGCAAAATATCGGAAGTCCTGGTAAAACAAAAATGGACATCGGCATGGAGATTTGCGGCGTACTGGCACTGGCGGGGGCAAAGGAGTCCAGCCAGCTCGGACTCATCTGCTTTTCGGATACGCGGGAGAAATTTATCAAACCGGCCAAAGGAACCGTCCAGGCTTATCAGCTGATTTACTCCCTCGCCAAACTGGAACCGAAATCCCTGAAGACTAATTTGAATAAAGCCATATCCTTTGCGTTGAATTCAATACGACGTCGTGCCGTGATCATCATGATCTCCGATTTTATTGATGAAGGGTACCAGCACGGCCTCAAATCGTTAGCCCGCAGGCATGATTTGGTAATGATTCGCATCAGCGATAAGCGGGAGACACAACTGCCCAGGCTGGGCATCATACCCGTTCAGGATAAAGAAAGCAAAAAGACACTTTGGGTCAACACCTCATTTGGCGATTTCCGCAACCGCATCCGCGAGCATCATGGCCTCCGGGAAAAAGAATTGACGGATTTCAGCCGCAAGCATCAAATTAATTTTGTGACGATTGACACCGACGAAAATTATGTCCCCAAGCTCCTCAAATTATTTAAGGTGAGAAATAAAACGTTGAAAAGTGTTTAGCAGGGTTTCATTCTTACTTCTCGCCGGCATTTTGTTTTGCATCCGGGCGCCCGCCCAGCAGATCCTTGTTCGGGGGCGGTTTCAAAAAGACACCGTCAAGATCGGAGAACGGGTACCCTATTCGTTTTCAGTTCATCATCCATCTTCTCAATCCGTCGTGTTTCCCGACTCGACCTTCTCTTTTGCACCCTTTGAGCTCGAGAAGAAAACCTATTTCCCCACACACACGAACCATCAAGTCAGTGTGGATAGCGCCGTCTACTTCCTTTCCACCTACGAACTCGATAGTGTGCAATGGCTCGAATTGCCGGTGTTTGTTTTAAACCGGACCGATTGTACCGCAGTCTATGCCCCGCTCGACACCGTCTTTGTCAAAACGTCTGTGAAAATAATTCCGGAGTCGGTAGCGGCCAAAGACCTGCCCCTGAAATACAATGCGGATTACCTCCGCGTACGATGGCTTTTGAATTATCCGCTCTTCCTGCTGATCGGGGGCGGACTGATCCTTATTCTGATTGTTGTGGGAATTGTTTTTGGGAAAAAAATACGCCGATACTTTCTGTTGAGGCGCCTCAATAAAAATCACCTGGCTTTCCTGGAGCGATTCGCTCATCACATCGAAAAGTTGCGAAAGGAAAATACGTATACCGGGGCGGAATCCGCCCTGGTGGATTGGAAGAGATACATGGAAACCCTGGCAGGCAGACCGTACACCAAATTCACTACCCGAGAGATCTTGCAATTGGCTGCAGATGAAACGTTGGGGCAGGCGCTTCATGCCATCGACCGGATGGTCTATGCCCGCGACGGAAGTTTTTCACCCGAAGCATTTGAGCCGTTAAGGACCTTTTCACAAGACCAGTTCAACAGAAAAACGGAGGAGGTGAGGCATGGATAAGGCGATGATCCGTGGTATTCAATGACCTGGTTTGATCCGGCTACCCTTTCGGGGTATACCTGGCAGAACCCTCTTTTCCTTTACGGCCTGATTTTGTTGCCCGTTGTTATCATCGTTCGCTGGATGATACGGTATCTTTTCAATCAGAAATTGCCTGTCGCCCTGGTCAAAAGCGAACTGAGGGAGACCCCGCTTACACTGCTCCGGTTCCTTCCGGAATTTATTTTAGCAGCGACGATGGCATTGATTTTAGTGGCCCTGGCCCGGCCGCAAAAAACAAACGAAAAGGTGGAGCAATGGACGGAGGGCATTGACATTATGCTGGCGATCGATATTTCGCAATCCATGCAGATCGAAGATTTTACCCCCAACCGGCTCGAGGCAGCTAAAAATGTCGCACGAGATTTTATTAAAGGCCGTCTTCAAGACCGCATCGGGATCGTTGTATTTTCAGGCGATGCGTTTTCGCTTGCGCCTTTGACGACCGACTACGCCTTGCTGAACTCCTATCTCAATGACATCAGCTTTGAAATGATTGAAAACCGGGGTACGGCCATCGGCAGCGCCCTGGCGGTGGTCACCAACCGCATGCGCGAGTCAGAATCAAAATCAAAGGTCTGCATCTTGCTGAGCGACGGGGATAATACCGCCGGAAATATTGATCCGATCACGGCTGCCGAACTGGCCGCGGCCTACACTATCAAGATTTATACCATCGTGGTTGGAAAAGAAGGACTCGTTCCTTTTGGCAAGGATTATTTTGGAAGGCCCAACATGGTGGAAAATACCGTGGACGAAACCACCATGCGTAAAATTGCAGACATCGGTTCCGGTGAATTCTTCCGCGTAACAGACAATGAGACATTGAAGAACGTGTTTGCCAAAATCGATCAATACGAGAAAGCGGAAATCAAGGAAACCCGGTTCAAAGACACTTCGGATTATTACTTTATCTACCTGCAGTGGGCTATACTCTTTTTTCTGGTTTGGCTGGGGCTCAAATCCACTTTTATGATTAATGTGTTGCAGGACTGAA
>DATHFS010000582.1:0-2325 GCA_035317975.1 Cyclobacteriaceae bacterium
AGCTGAGCACGTTGATTCGGGAAGAAGTGGTGGATAAACTGGATCATAAAAACCTCAACCTCGATGTGCCCTTTATGAAGGACAAGCTGGGTAGTTGTGAGAACCTGGTCGTCGAAATCTGGAAGATCTTATCGCCGCGGATTTCATCGATCAGTAAAAGGGGTTCCCTTCATTCGATTCGGCTGTATGAAACTCCGAGAAACTATGTTGATTACTTTGGCGAACAATAAGGACCCGTACACCCTATTCCCCAATCGACTTCATGCGCTATTACATCATTGCCGGCGAACGTTCCGGTGACCTGCACGGAAGCAACCTGATAAACGCCATCAGGACGCATGACCCTGCGGCAGTCTTTCGCGGCTTCGGCGGTGACTTCATGAAGGAGGCCGGCCTCGATTTGGTCGTGCACTATGAACAGATGGCCTTTATGGGTCTGAAGGCGTTAGTGACTAACGCCTGGACGATTTATCAAAAGATCAAATTTTGTAAGGAAGATATTTCCGCCTTCAAGCCGGATGTGATCATTTTGATCGACTACGGTGGCTTTAACCGCAGGATAGCCAAATTTGGAAAGAAGGATGGCTTGAAGGTTTTCTATTACATCCCGCCCAAAGTCTGGGCATGGTATACATCCCGCGCCTGGGAATTGAAGGCCAACGTTGACCGGATGTTTGTCATCCTGCCTTTTGAAAAAGCCTTTTATAAGAAATTTGATTTCGATGTTGATTATGTTGGGAATCCGGTACTCGATTCCGTAAAGGCATTTCAACCCGATCCTGATTTCTTGAAAAAGTACGAATTCACCACGGGCAAAACGATCGTCGCGCTATTGCCCGGCAGCCGGAAAATGGAATTAAAAAAGATTGTGCCCTTAATGGCCGCCGTCGTGCGGGCGAATCCACAGTACCAATTTGCCGTAGCGGCAATTCAATCGCTTCCACCGGAGTTGTACACCAGCTTGCGTGAAATTGCCTCCGTAAAATTCATTTTTGACGGTACCTATGATTTACTTTCCCACGCCAGCGCAGCCATTGTCACATCGGGTACCGCCACACTGGAGACCGGGCTTTTTAAAGTTCCTCAGGTGGTCGTGTATAAAGCCGGTAAGTTGGAACTTGCTATTATCCGCAGCATGGTAAAAGTGACATTCATCTCCTTAGTCAATTTGATAGCGGATAAGCAGGTCGTGAAGGAGCTCATTCAGGAGCAAGCGACCCCCGACCACGTGAATGCCGAACTAAAGAAACTGGTAGAAAAGAGTTCTTATAGAAAGGAGATGCTCCTGGAATATGACAGCGTATATAAAATTCTGGATACCGGTTCGGCCTCTGAGAATACGGCAAGGCTGATGGTGACTTATCTTACCCATTAGGGCCTGTCCGTTGGGCAGACCGTTTCCACCAATAATTATTATATTTACTTTACAGAAAGGGTTAAATACAAGTTTCAGAAAGATAGCCTGAAAGCCCAACGGCTTCTTTTCCAACGTTCCTGAATTTTGAAGTGTCTAAGAGCCATGACTAAAAGTTTTCGCCATGAATAAAGCAAAACTTGCCTTGTTGGTGCTTGGTTTTTGTATTCTTTTCGCCTGTCAGAAGGCAGCGGAACTCAATACCAGGGAGGTTGTCCTTACCTTGCCGTCCACACTCGACACATACCTTTCGGATTCATTAAATAATAATATCCCCACCCTGGGGCGGGTATTGTTCTACGATTCCAGGCTGTCGGTAAACAATTCAATTTCGTGCGGCTCGTGCCATAAGCAGGCTCTGGCATTTGCCGATAATGTACCCTTTAGTCAAGGTTTTGAAGGCAAGCCGACCTTCAGAAATTCAATGCCAATTCAAAATTTAGTCACCGCAATTGGCTTTTTTCCACAAGGAGACCTTGTGGGCGTTCCACAGGTCCCGGCGGATACCCTATCCCTGTTTTGGGATGGCCGCGAAAAATTATTGAAAGCCATGGTCTTGCGGCCGATCGCCAATCACGTGGAGATGGGGATTACGGATTTGGATGCGCTGGCTAAAAAGTTGTCAGGCATTCCTGATTACCAGGATCTATTTACTAAAGCGTATGGGAATCCCGACGTTACGCAGATTAAAATTGCCGATGCGTTAAGCCAGTTTTTGCAAAGCATTGTTGCGAGATCGGGAGATTTCCCCTTGACTGCGCTGGAGCAAACAGGCCAGGAATTATTTTTTGGAAAATATAACTGTAATAGTTGTCACCAGACCCAGGCGCTGAACGGATATAAAATGGGAGGGGGTGGCGGGTTTCTCAACATTGGCCTGGATCAAACGTACAGGGATATCGGTTTAGCGG
>DATHFS010000583.1:0-7636 GCA_035317975.1 Cyclobacteriaceae bacterium
TTTCCTGACTTAATAGTTTTTCGTACGCCCCCAATCGCGCCTTTCCTTTGGCATGCCTGCCCTTGGGGCTCATTCGCACCCATTCCAATTCCCGCTCCAGTGATTTTTGCCTTTTGGATTCCGTCTTTTCTTCCTGGGCCAATCTCTTTTGTTTTTGATCCAGCCAGGAGGAGTAGTTTCCCTTCCAGGGAATGCCCTCTCCACGATCCAGTTCAAGGATCCATCCTGCAACGTTATCCAGAAAGTAACGATCATGGGTTACGGCAATAACCGTACCCTTGTACTGCTGCAGGTGTTGCTCCAACCATTGGACGGATTCCGCGTCCAGGTGGTTGGTAGGCTCATCCAACAAAAGAACATCCGGCTCTTGCAGCAACAGGCGGCACAAGGCAATTCGTCTCTTTTCACCTCCTGAGAGATACTCCACTTTGGCGTCGGGCGGAGGACAACGCAACGCATCCATCGCTCGTTCCAGTTTGTGATCGAGTTCCCAGGCGTCTACGGCATCCAGTTTCTCCTGGATTTCTCCCTGTTTTTGAATGAGTTTGTCCATCGCATCGGGATCTTCCATCACTGCGGGGTCGCCAAATTTCTCATTGATCTTTTCAAACTCGCTCAATAGATCGACGGTTTCTTTTACTCCTTCTTCCACGATCTCTTTGACGGTCTTACTTTTGTCGAGTTGTGGTTCCTGCTCCAGCAATCCCACCGTAAAACTTTGGTCTGAAACGACCTCACCCTGGAACTCCTTATCTATTCCGGCAATAATGCGCAACAAGGAAGATTTACCGGAACCATTAAGCCCCAGCACACCAATCTTGGCGCCGTAGAAGAACCCGAGGTAGATATTTTTTAAAACCTGCTTGCTGGGGGGATAAATCTTGTTGACCCCCGCCATGGAGAAAATTATTTTTTCGTCGGGCATGAATTTTGATTGTTGAAGGCGCAAATATGGCGTTTTTAGTCCGTAATCCATAGATTAAGCGTCTTTTGGAACACCTTTAAGGCGGTTACTTTTCATGATTTTAAACTATCGACTAGGGACTATTGACTATGGACTATTTAATTCTATTTTTGCGGAAAATTAACGGGAGAAAAAGACTATGTATTGGACCCTCGAATTGGCATCTTACCTGGAGGATGCCCCCTGGCCGGCCACGAAGGATGAATTGATCGATTTCTCGATCCGTTCAGGGGCTCCGCTGGAAGTAGTGGAAAACCTTCAGGAGTTGGAAGATGATGGTCAACCCTATGAAAGCATTGAAGAGATCTGGCCGGACTATCCCACCAAGGAGGATTTTTTCTTTAATGAGGATGAATACTGAAACAAGTAAGCAGTAGGCAGTAGGCAAAGGGCAGTAGGCAAAGATTTTAGCCAAGTGAGAAATAAAGTCGCTGATTCAAGAGCCAACTGCCAGTAGGTAAGTAGGCAGTAGGCAATGGTCAGTAGGCAAAGATTTTAGCCGTTCGTCGAAGAGTTCCATCCGCGTTGTGTCCTTTGTGTCTCCTTTGGTCCTTTGTGATCTGCATTGGTCCAGATGCAAGTCTGCAGGTGAGGCTTACTCTCAACAATTAATCACTAAACTACCAATACGAGTAGGTTTCAGAAATTGGCAAATCGACTAATTGAGAATGCCGATGCGTTTCGCCGACTCCCTCGACCAATGCCAGCAATCGATCAATAATGTACCCATCATTGCCTACTGCCCTTGCCTACTGCCTACTGTCTGCTTGAAGGACTTAGCAATAGGGTAACCCACGATCACTTACAACAAACTTTGCCTACTGCCCCTTGCCTACTGCCTACTGATTTCTTGCCGTCATCAACGCCTCCGCCATCACCAGGTCTTCCGGTGTTGTGATTTTGATGTTCTCGAAACTTCCCTCAAAAAGGGAAATACGGTGACCCGCTTTTTCGGCTACGCTGGCATCATCTGTGAGACTCACATCTTCGACTATCTGATATGCTTTTTTGATGAGTTGAACTTCGAATGTCTGGGGAGTTTGAATAAGCCGGTATCGTGAGCGATCCACTGCTTTCGTACTATCCTGATCGGTCATGCGAAGGGACTCCTTTAGCCGAACCGCAGCAACAGCACAGTGATGAATGGCGGCCAGCCGGAAGGAAGCCCCGATGATGTCTTCGCTGACCAACGGCCGAACACCGTCATGAATAGCCACCAGCCCTTCTCCTTCAATTCTGTCCAACCCATTCCGTACCGATTGAAACCGGGTTGCCCCGCCCTTTTGAAGAACCACCGGTCCGGTAAAGTTGAATTTTTTACAAATCCCATTCCAGATCTCAACATCATCTTCTGGCAGCACCAGGATCACGGTCAACCCGCTGGAGTAGCGATAGAAAGCTTCGACCGTATGCAATAAGATCGGCCTCCCATTCAATTCGATGAACTGCTTCGGCACGTTGCTCTTGATCCGGGTACCTTTGCCGCCGGCTACAATAAGGGCGTATTCGTTTTGTAACACTTGGGGATTCCTGTTTACTGTGAGGAGCCAGGTCCAAAATGACCTATGTGTCTATGTATCTATGTCCCTATGTGTTTTTTTACTCCTTTCGGAGGACCTACACAATCAGCATCGCATCCCCGTACGTCAAGAACTTATACTTTTCCTTTTTGGCAGTCTCGTAGGCCTTCATGATCAGTTCATATCCCCCGAAAGCGCAGGCCATCATCAGCAGCGTGGACTCGGGCTGATGGAAATTAGTAACCATCGCGCTGCAAATCTTGAATTCATAGGGCGGGAAGATGAATTTATCCGTCCAGCCTTCGCGCTCTTTCAGGCGGTTGTTGGCCGAAACGGCCGACTCCAGGGCGCGCATCGAGGTTGTTCCGATAGCACATACCCTCTGTTTGCTGTCAAGGGCCTGGTTAACCAATTTCACTGCTTCGGGTCCGACGATGAAATTTTCGGAGTCCATCTTGTGTTTGGTCAGGTCCTCCACGTCCACCGGCCGGAAGGTCCCCAGGCCAATGTGCAAGGTCACAAAGGTCATGTTTACGCCTTTGATTTGAAGACGCTTCATCAACTGCTTGGTGAAGTGCAATCCGGCAGTAGGAGCCGAAACAGCTCCTTTCTTTTTCGCATAAATGGTTTGGAACCGTTCTTTATCCGCCGGTTCCACTTTGCGCTTGATGTATTTGGGCAATGGCGTTTCGCCCAGCGTTTCAACGATCTTACTAAAAGCGTCTCCGTCACCGTCAAACAGGAAACGGATGGTGCGGCCGCGGGAGGTGGTGTTATCAATCACCTCCGCAACGAGGTCGCCGTCACCGAAATAAAGCTTGTTGCCCACGCGGATTTTGCGCGCTGGATCCACGAGAACATCCCACAAGTGCATTTCGGCATTCAGTTCGCGCAGGAGGAAAACTTCTATTTTAGCCCCTGTTTTTTCTTTCCGGCCGTACAAGCGGGCCGGAAATACCATGGTGTCGTTGCCCACCATGACATTGCCTTCATCAAAGTAATTGACGATGTCTTTGAAAACCTTATGCTCGATTTTACCGGTGCTTTTGTGGACGACCATCATCCGGGCATCGTCGCGGTTTTCGGCTGGATGGGAAGCAATAAGACTGTTGGGAAGGTCGAATTTGAATTCAGATAACTTCATAGGTAACTTACGGGTTTCCTTTGGATTTTAATTGGAGGGTGCAAAATTAATGAAACTGTGCCGAAATGCAACCGCCCGGTAGGCAATTCAATATAGGGCATTCCTACCTGTAACAATTGACCCAATAGTACCGTCACTATTAAAATCTTTCCTTATCCTCCCTAAATTGGCAACCTTGCACGCTGAAACCATGTTTAATTGCTGATGCTGACCTTACGACTTATTGCGGAAAGTTTCGGATTTGCGTGGAAGGCCCTGCGTTCCAACCTGTTACGAACCATCCTTTCCCTGCTGGGGGTAACCATCGGGATTTTTTCAGTGATCGCAGTACTTACCCTGGTGGATTCATTGGAAAAGAATATCAAGGACAGCCTCAATTTTTTGGGCACCAATGTCATTTATATCGGAAAATTCCCATACGTCGCCGAGGCCGATGGCGAATACCGGTGGTGGGAATATTGGCGAAGACCTACCCCTTCATTAAATGAATTCAAGTTTCTGCAAACGACCCTTAAAAACAAGAGTGCGATGGGCATTTTTGCTCCTAAAGGTGGAACTACGATCAAAAGGGCCAACAATAGTATTGGCCAAATAGGATTACGGGGAGCCGGCAACGGTTATGATGAGATCTTCGAGATCAACATCGAGAAGGGCAGGTACCTCACAGGTGACGAAGTAGAAGCCGGAAGAAATGTTGGGCTCATAGGCTATGAAGTGGCCAAGGCCCTTTTCCCAAAAGATGATCCCATTGGCGAGATCGTGAAAATCAGTAACCTAAAATTCAAAGTCGTTGGAACAATCAAGAAAGAGGGCGAAAGTTTTCTGGGCACTCCCAGCAATGACTACACCGTGATCATACCTTACAACGCGTTCAGAAAAATATATCAGACCGGAACCGGCGTGCCGAATGAGCTGCAATCGATTATCGGAATAAAAGGAAATGCCTTCGATGTCGGCCTGGTTGAACTGGAAAATGAGTTGCGCGGATTATTGAGGACAAAAAGAGGACTTCGGCCGCTGGAAAAAGACAATTTTGCACTCAACCGACCCGAAGCCATTGCCAACGTGATCAGCGGCATCTTCGATGTGTTTAGTGTCGCCGGCTGGATCATCGGTGGCTTCTCGATGCTTGTTGGCGGATTTGGTATCGCCAACATTATGTTTGTATCAGTAAAGGAAAGAACCAGCATCATCGGATTACAAAAATCGCTGGGCGCAAAAAACTATTTCATTCTGTTTCAGTTCCTTTTTGAATCCATCTTCCTAAGCCTGATCGGCGGATTTGCGGGACTGGTATTGGTGTACCTGCTCACCTTCATTCCCTTTGGAAGCCTGGACGTTGTCCTGTCGGTCAATAATATTGTTCTGGGCGTGGGGGTTTCTTCGATCATCGGGTTGGTGGCCGGCATCGTACCCGCAGCCATGGCAGCACGATTGGATCCGGTAGCCGCTATACGAGCTTGATTGATGGCGGTTATTATTGATATTGTCCGACCCCTACGGGGTCGTCCTGATAGGGGCGGGGATGGTTGCTACAAATATTCGACCCCTCTGGGGTCAAATAAAACAGCAAAAACAATCCCAGGGATTGAATATTTGTAGAACCTTATTTACAACATTGTAAGGCGACCCCGTAGGATCTGATGGAGGTGGGGATGGTTGCTACAAATAGTTGACCCCTCTGGGGTCAAATAAAACGGCAAAAACAATCCCAGAAGGATTGAATATTTGTAAAACCTTATTTACAACATTGTAAGGGCGACCCCGTAGGGGTCGAACATTCTCAATAGAAGTGTTACGGTACGCTTTATCAAACATGACAAAGCTGATTAGTCAATGGCCAGTTGACAATATTCGGATAAACCGAATAGCACCCCCCATTTCATTCAGATTGGTCAAGTGATACTATTAGTTTAGTAACCCCCTGACGGCTTGGTGGGAACATTGTCAACTGCCCTTTGTCAACTGTCAACTGATTAACTAATGCCTATTCCACTTCCTTCTTAACATCCGCTCCCAACGCAATTTTCTCTTTAATCTTCTTCTCAAGTTCATCAGAAAGTTCCGGATTGTCTTCAATCAGTTGTTTTACCGCATCGCGGCCCTGGCCAAGCTTGTTTGCGTTGTATGAAAACCACGAGCCGGATTTCTGAATTACATTTAATTCTACACCCAGATCCACAATTTCGCCGGATTTGGAAATCCCTCTTCCATACATGATATCGAACTCCACTACTTTGAACGGCGGCGCTACTTTATTTTTCACGACTTTCACTTTCACCCGGTTGCCGGTAATGTTGTCGGCGTCTTCCTTGATCTGACCGATACGCCGGATATCCAACCTCACGGACGCATAAAATTTAAGCGCATTCCCACCGGTGGTCGTTTCCGGGTTGCCAAAAACGATACCGATTTTCTCGCGAAGTTGATTGATGAAAATGCAGGCGCACCCTGTCTTGCTGATCGTTCCCGTCAGTTTCCGCAATGCCTGGGACATCAGTCTTGCCTGGAGGCCCATTTTGCTCTCCCCCATCTCCCCTTCCAGTTCGGCTTTGGGAACCAATGCCGCCACAGAGTCAATTACTATTATGTCGATCGCCCCAGACCGGATCAGGTGTTCGGCAATTTCCAATGCCTGCTCGCCGTTGTCAGGCTGGGAGATGAGAAGGTTTTCGGTGTCAATCCCCAGTTTTTCGGCGTAGGACTTATCAAACGCATGTTCTGCATCAATGAATGCTGCGAGGCCACCCTTTTTTTGAGCCTCTGCAATACAGTGAAGCGTCAGGGTTGTCTTGCCCGAGGATTCGGGACCGTAGATCTCCGTTACGCGGCCGCGTGGAATGCCGCCGATACCGAGTGCAATGTCCAGTCCGAGGGACCCGGTGGAAATAGCCGGCACATCAATGACTTTTTGATCGTTGAGTTTCATGACAGTGCCTTTTCCATAGGCCTTTTCGAGTTTATCGATGGTAAGTTGAAGGGCTTTCAGTTTTTCTTTGTTGTCGCTCATAGCTTCCGATAGAATCTTTTTTGGTCGGGGTCGAAATTAGCATTTCAAGCCGCAATAAGGAAATAGCGGTATGAATACTTTCCTGACAAAATTTGAACGGAAAACATAAACCTATTGGAGGTTAACGTTTAACGTATAACTATTTTATCTTGCGCTTTAAGAATGCGAAGGCCAATCCTACTATCCTTTCTGTTTTTGAGCGCGGGTTTGTCCTATGCCCAACTCGACAATCGGGTTTTTGAAGACCGCCGGAACGTGGAGGAAACGGATTCCAATAAACTCTTTTTGGGAATCAACGTGTTAGGGTTTTCCAAGGACAATGAGTACGATCATTACCGCAACCCGGTCATTACGGGGTACACCCTCTTCGGGTATCAATTTAGCCCCTATTTAAGCTATCACGTCACCAAAAATATCCGGGTGGAGGGAGGAATTTACCTTCAAAAAGATTTTGGCAATTCACAGTTTTCGACCGTTGCGCCGATCTTTTCCGTGAAATACCAAAAGAACTCTTTTTCATTGATCTTCGGTAACCTTGAAAGCAGCCTGAATCACCGCCTGATCGAACCGCTCTATAATTTTGAACGGGTACTCAATAACCGCCTGGAGAACGGGCTTCAATTACAAGTCATGCGCGACGATCTTTTTCTTGACGCGTGGATAGACTGGCAGAAAATGATTTATTTTAACGATCCACAGCAGGAAGCGCTGACCGCCGGACTAAACATATCAAAACGAATTGTGAACGGCCGGTCTACCCAACTTACCGTACCGGTTCAACTGGTAGCGCATCATCAGGGTGGACAAATCAATTATAAGTTCAACGGTCCCATTGAAACCATCGTGAATAGCGCCCTGGGCCTGGAGGTAAAGCATCAGTCTGCGGGCCTGGTGAGGGAGACCCGGCTCAATGGATTTTACGTTTATTATAAGTCCCTGACACCCGATTTACTTCAGCCGTTCAAGGATGGTTCCGGTGCTTATTTCAATGCCACGGT
>DATHFS010000584.1:0-5407 GCA_035317975.1 Cyclobacteriaceae bacterium
ATATCCTCTATCCACCCTCGCTACACGTTGAGCAATGCTCCTCTGAACTCACCGCCAAATTTAAGGCGAAAATCATCTCCGGAATACTCGCAAAAGCGTCGATAAACATTTCCGGAGAATTGAAAAAGGGTGTCGATCTTACGGGTGGGTTTGGCATCGATACCTTTTTTATAAGTCAAGCCTGTGATCAACTTGATTATGTAGAGCCAAACAAAGGGCTGATGGAAATGGTCCGGCATAATCATGACGTTCTCGGGGCTACCCACATTCGTCATCATGCCATGAACGCCGAAACTTTTCTGAGCGCTTCTGATCAGAAATTTGATTTTGCTTTTATTGATCCTTCGCGAAGAAACAACACGCAAAAAGTCTTTCGTCTGACGGAGTGCCAACCGGATGTCGTTCGGCTTCTTCCTTCGATTCTTGAAAAAGCCGACTGGGTCCTGGTAAAGGCTTCCCCTTTGCTGGATCTGCATCAGGGAGTAATTGAACTAAAGAAGGTTGAAAAGATTTTCGTGGTAGCCGTTGATCACGAATGCAGAGAAGTCCTTCTATTGTGTTCGAGGGAGGGCGTCGCGGAACCGACAGTCATGGGCATCAATCTTTCTTCGCGTATTCCCGGGAACCAAGCCGGGGTGGAAAAATTCAGTTTTACATTTGAGGAGGAAAACAACGCGCGATCAGTCTTTTCTGATCCACTCACTTACCTTTACGAACCTCACTCCTGGATTCTAAAAGCCGGTGCTTTCAAGGTGATAGGGCATCGCTATGGACTTTCTAAACTGCAGGTCAACACCCACCTCTATACTTCGGATCAACTCGATGAAACTTTTCCCGGCAGAATTTTCAAAATCGAGGACTTGAAACCAGACCCCTCCCGGTTTAAAACTATTTTTCCGGAAGGAAAAGCAAATGTTTTCGTTCGAAATTACCCCCTCCGCCCGGAGCAACTCAAGAAAAAACTGAAAATCGGGGATGGTGGAGAAAAGTACCTGATCGGATTTTCGGGAGCGAAGGAAAAGTTTCTGGTTGCCGCCACGAGGGTGAGGTAGGGCTTGTCTAGTGCACTTCCAACTATCTTTATACAAGTAGAATCAATTAGTTGGAACGGCACTAGCTTCAAGTCCCGCGACAATAACCTTGACCTTGAAACCAGCAACCAGCAACGTAACCCGACTATAAAACCTTGAGAATCTCTTCCATCACAGTTTCCCCGTCAAATCGCTTGACCAATTTCCGGTTAGCGGCGTAGATAAGGATTGTTGGAGTCTGAAGATAGCCCAGCGATTTGGAAACGGATCCGCCGTCGGCTCTCATGAAACGAATGTTGGGTTGGTTGTTGAGGCCATAGTCCTGCGCAAACTTGTCGATGACGGGAAATGGATCCATCGAAATAAAATAAAGTGTATAACGCTCAAATCGTTGAATGTTATTATGAATCTGAGTCGCTTCGCGTTGGCAATGGTCACAGCTTGCTCCAAAAAAGATCAACATCGTATTGCCTGGAAGGCTCCGCGCAGAAAACTGACTTCCATTGGGTTCAATCAACGTGACCTCGGGGAGCTCGTTTACTTCAGCCTGGCCCAGGGTTTTTGCCTCCGGCTGCTTTGCAGGCTTTGACGCGCAACCTCCAACCACGAGATACACCATCATGATCAAGAAACAATTCAGTCTATTCATCGGGTCGGCATTTTTTCAGAAAGGTTTATAAAAAGAATTGAAGAACATAGTAAGCAATAAAAAAGATCAGCGTCAACGTACCATAGACCTGAATCACCTTCATACGGTTTTGCGTGTCCTCCCACCAGAGCACCGCCCAGGGTTTGTACAGTCCAATGAGGAGAAACAACGCACCGGCCAGGCCCAGGTACAAAATCAATAAACGGACATAATACATCAGAAATCAGAATTTGCAGAATTACAGAATGATCAGAATTTATAGACCGCAAGATTACAGTATTGATCAGAATTTGCAGAATTTAAAGAATGAATTCGATAAGCCAGACAAGGTCAAATCCGACTAGTCAAGGGAGCTTCAGCCTCAATTCTGTAAATTCTCCCATTCTGCAAATTCTGATCATTCTGCAAATTCTGTAAATTCTGATTACTTTTGCGTTCCTTTTTTTGATGGCTTGAGGGCGAACGATTTTTTAAGCATTTACAAAGCGGACAGCCTCGTTCAAACGCTGGCGGAGGAGATTCGTATGTCCCCGTCGTCCGCTTTCCGCATCAAGGGCCTTACCGGAAGCATGGACGCACTCGTTTTTGCCGCCGTTTACCAAAGCAGTAAAGCAACTCATGTCCTCGTCCTTCACGACAAAGAAGAAGCGGCCTACTTTTCCAATGACTTGCAAAACCTGATTGGCGAAAAAGAAATTCTTTTTTTTCCAATGTCGTATAAGCGCCCGTATGAATACGATGAAACAGAGAACGCCAACATTCTGATGCGGGCGGAGACCCTGAACCAGCTGAGCCATGCTCCGGAATCACAAATTATCGTCACCTACCCGGAGGCGCTTTCTGAAAAAGTGATCAATAAAAAATCATTAGCGTCCAATACGTTTGTTGTAAAGAAAGGTGAAAAACTCGATCGTGAATTCCTGGAGGAGTTCCTACACTCCTGTGACTTTGAAAAGACCGATTTTGTTTATGAGGCCGGCCAATTTGCGATTCGCGGCGGTATCCTGGACGTGTATTCTTTTGCACATGATCTCCCTTACCGCATTGAACTTTTTGGCGATGAAGTCGACAGCATACGCAGCTTTGATCCCGGTTCACAACTTTCCGTGGAGAGTTTGCTCAAAGTAAGTTTGATGCCCAATGTTCAGACCCGGCTTGTTCAGGAAGAGCGCCAGTCGTTCCTGGATTTTATTCCTTCCAATACCTGTGTTTGGATCAAAGATTTTCAGCTTACCATCAATGTTCTCCAAAAATCATTCGAAAAAGCGAGCTTAAGTTTTGATAAAATCCTGCACAACAGCGGTACCCCAAAAATTGTGCTTCAACCTGAGCAGTTGTTTGAGACCAAGGAGAATTTCAGCAATAAAATCGGATCATTTACCCGGCTCGAGTTTGGTCACCGGTTTCATTTCGCATCCGACCGAACGCATGAATTCCGGTCCTCCGCGCAGCCGTCGTTCAATAAAAACTTTGAACTGCTTGCGTCCAACCTGATCGATCATCAGGTACAGGGATATTCCAATTTTATTGCGTCCGATCAGCCAAGGCAGTTAGAACGTCTCCAGGGCATTTTCGAAGAGATCCATCCCGGCTTGCAATTCCAGCCGATGGAATTCGCCCTGCGGCAAGGTTTTGTGGACCAGAGCCTGAAAATTGTCTGCTATACTGACCATCAGATATTTGAACGTTTTCACCGCTACCGGGCCAAAGAAAAGTTCTCCAAATCCAAGGCTATGACCTTCCGCGAGCTGCAGACGCTGCAGCCCGGAGACTTCGTGACCCATATTGACTATGGCATTGGAAAATTTGCCGGACTGGAAAAAAAAGAAGTCAACGGCAAAGAGCAGGAAGCGATACGGCTGGTCTTCCGCGACAACGACCTTCTTTATGTCAACATTCATTCCCTTCATAAGATTTCCAAATACTCCGGTAGGGAAGGCACGCCTCCAGTCATAAGCAAACTGGGTTCCGGTGAATGGGATACCAAGAAAGCGAAGGTCAAAAAGAAGGTCAAGGATATTGCCAAAGAATTGATTGACCTCTATGCCAAACGAAAACAAGCGCCCGGTTACGCCTATGCACCGGACAGTTTTCTTCAGGCCGAGTTAGAGTCTTCTTTTATTTATGAAGATACACCTGACCAAGCCAAGGCTACCGAAGATGTAAAGAAGGACATGCAGGCCCCTCACCCCATGGACCGGCTTGTCTGCGGTGATGTTGGGTTTGGAAAGACGGAAGTCGCGATACGGGCCGCGTTTAAAGCGGCTACCGAAGGAAAGCAAGTAGCAGTGCTGGTGCCTACGACGATTCTGGCCATGCAACACAATCGCACGTTCACCGAAAGGCTGGGAACATTCCCGGTGAAGATCGAATACATTTCGCGGTTTAAATCGGACAAAGAAATCAAAGCAATTCTAAAGGAAGTAGAGGAGGGAAGGGTCAACATCATCATCGGCACACACCGGGTTGTCAGCCGGGATGTGATATTCAAGGACCTGGGTCTTTTGGTTATTGACGAAGAACAGAAGTTTGGCGTTAAAGTAAAAGACCGGTTAAAAGAATTGAAGCACAGCGTGGATGTGCTTACGCTAACGGCAACGCCGATTCCGCGAACCCTTCATTTCTCTCTGATGGGGGCACGCGATCTCAGCATCATCGCTACGGCTCCTCCTAACCGGCAACCCGTGACCACCGAACTGCATACATTCAATGAAGAGATTATCCGGGATGCGGTCAGCCACGAAATTAAGCGAGGGGGTCAGGTCTTTTTTGTTCACAATCGCGTGAGCGATATTGAACAGGTGGCCAACGTAATTTATAAACTGGTCCCCGATTCGAGAATTGGCATCGCCCATGGGCAAATGCAGGGCCACCAACTCGAAAAAGCAATGATCAAATTTATCGAAGGAGAATACGATGTATTGGTTTCTACCAACATCATTGAATCCGGCCTGGATATTCCCAATGCCAATACGATCATGATCAACCAGGCCCACATGTTTGGGCTCAGCGATTTACATCAGATGCGGGGGCGCGTGGGCCGCTCCAATAAGAAAGCATTTTGCTATTTGCTGACGCCGGCCAGTTCGGTACTGAGTTCCGATTCGCGAAAGCGATTGGCTGCGCTGGAAGAATTTTCCGAATTGGGTGATGGCTTCAAGGTAGCGATGCGGGATCTGGATATCCGGGGTGCGGGAAATTTGCTGGGCGCCGAACAAAGTGGATTCATCAGCGACCTGGGATTTGATACGTATCACCGGATTCTGGACGACGCCATCCAGGAATTGAAAGAGACTGAGTTCAAGGATCTTTTTGCCGAAGAGTTGGCAGAAAAAGTAAAGTTGATTGTACAGGATTGTATTATCGAAACTGATTTGGAAATTCTTATTCCGGAAACCTATATCCAAAACAGCAGCGAACGACTTCAGCTCTATTCCAGTCTGGACAACATCCATGACGAAGCAGGGCTTCAACAATTCAACACGTCATTGAAGGACCGCTTCGGGCCAATTCCCGAGTCGGTGGAGCAACTGATCAACTCGGTGCGGTTGCGATGGATGGGAGAAGAACTGGGCTTTGAGAAAATAAGTTTGAAGAATGAAAAGCTGAGGGCTTATTTCATTTCCGGAAAGGGAAAAGAGGAATACTTTAAGTCCGATGTTTTCGGTAAAGTGCTGACCTTTGTTCAGTCACATGCACGTCAATGCCAGATGAAAGAAACCTCCGG
>DATHFS010000585.1:0-7216 GCA_035317975.1 Cyclobacteriaceae bacterium
TTTCTATTGCTCCTGTCGATATCGGCGCTCATTGCCCTGCCGGTAACGTACTTCTTCTTCGAAAACGTTGTGCTCACGAATTTCCCCTATCATACACCCATTCAAATCGCCGAGCTGCTCGTTGGCTTGCTGGCAGTATTGCTGATCGCATTCATTATGATCGGCTCGCAGACGATGAAGGCGGCGAGGGGTAATCCGGCGGAGGTGCTGAAGAGCGAATAGGGTTTTATTATGCCTTGCATCACTTCTCCAACGACACTTCGTCAATGAAAATTGATGGCTTACTCTTTTTGTCACGTGGAAGCCACGCTGGCAGGGTTCCTGCATTTTTTGCTTTAAGGCGTACAAAACGGACATACTGTTCCGGAAAACTAACCTTTATCATCCCCTTGACGGCGGGGTGTTTGTCCTCATGGCGGACGCCTGAACTTCTGCCCAATTTCATCAGGTTATTCTTATCCTCTCCGCCCCAGACCTCTACGTACGCCGGTGCCATGACACCCAGTTGCACATCCTCCAGATAACTAAGGGTTACCTGTGACAATTTCGTGGGCTTGTCCAGCTGAAAAAGAACCTGATGATCTGTGTTCACAAATCCAAGGTACGATTTATCGTCCCTGCTGAGACCTCCGGATTTGCCATCAATCAACGTACTGTCCAGTTTGCCCGAATACCTGGAGTCCGGCTTTGTTTCAAGTACGGTCTTGCCCGGCTTTACTCCGATCTTCAATAGCAAAAATGAAATGACGTTGCTGTCCATCCATCCTTCCATGGCGGCTTTGATTTTGAATTCACTCGTTCGCCCGACCGGAAAGGGATCCGTATATAAGGTGGAGCGGGAGGTGGGCTCTGTTCCATCCAGCGTATAGTAGTATTTCACTTTTCCCCGGGATAATTTAACTTCTACCAGCGCCTGTTGACGAAAAAAGGTACTGTCAATCTTAATGACGGGAGCTGTGAGCTGGGCATTATACTTGTTGTCGGTGAGGTCGAACTGAATGTTGTACACCTCAAGTTCCGGTCGCAATGCTTTTAAAGACGCGACGTTTGCCCCGGTGACGGCTGTATTATAGAGGTATAATTTTTTCAAATGTTTCCACCCGGACACTTCCTCCAGACTCCTGGCAGTGATTTTCGTGCCCGATAGATTTAAAACAGTCAGATACGGGAGATCGGCCAGGTGCTTTACCCCATTGTCTCCGATAGCCATGTTTTGGAGATGTAATTTTTCAACATGAGGAAATTGGTTCAGGCTTTTAAGGTCTTCATCTTTAACCGCTGAGTTTCCCAGATCGATTGATACCACCTGCTTGCCGATGCCTTTGAGCGCCGTTAAATCGTCGATGGAAAAGTCTTTCTTACTTCCAAGGAACACGGCGACATAAGGCTTGTTGGCCGAGATTTGTTGCACGGTTCGGTACGGATTATTTAATGACTTTATTTCCTCCTGATCCGCAAAAGGAATGTCCAGCAAATCAAGGCCTTTTTTTGGCTGAAATTTGGAAAGCATGATCGGTTGAATGCTGTCTACTTTGGCCAGGGCAGCATATTTTTCGTGAGCACGGGCGCCGGTGTTGATCCACCATCCAATGAGTTTAACTTCCTCCCGATCCAGCTGCAGCTTTTCCATCGGTGGCATGTGCAATGTGTCATTCATCGGAAGCAGGATATAGTTATACAACAAACTTTCTTCCGCTTTGCCCGCCACGATGGCGTTGCGATTTTTTCCTCCTTTCATAATGCTTTGATAGTCAGTCAGGATCAGGTCATTCTTCGCTCTGTTCCGATTGTGGCAATTCAAACATTTTTCATTGAGGATGGGCTGGATCACATCGCGGAATACGATAGCGCTATCGGCGGTCTCCACTTGAGCAATTGCGGATTGCCGGGCCTGAATGGGCCCGGTCAAAAATCCCTTGCCATGCGTAATTTCCGACCCCAGGTGGCCGGTTAAAACAAGGACCACAGCAGTCACTCCCAATGCTGAGTAATAGTAAACGCGTGGCTTTTCTCTCAACCATACCAGCAACGCCGCAAATAGTGAAACGGCAGTGCCTGTCCATTTATGCCGGATTACCTCTTCTCCCAAATAGGTTCCTTCTTTATAGAGAAAGAAACCAAACAACGCAGTGATGGCGGCAGTTACGGCAAATAAATAGAAAACATACGACGTGATGTTCAAGGCAGAAGGATGCCGGAAGTCTTTTTTCTTTGTCAGCCACTCCATAATAATTCCCACGAAGAGTAAAACAAGCGGAAAATGCAGTACCAGGGGATGCATCCTTCCGGTAACCTGCAGGATTACGGGTACGTGAACCTTATCGTCGACTAATAAAAGAAAAAGTAGAAGGACATTTAAAAAGTAAACAAGATTTAGAGTAAGCTGTCTGAATCGAATCATCGGCACGCTTCACATTCGTCAGGCAAGGATACCTTTTACGACATGGCCGCTTACATCCGTAAGCCGGTAGCGTCTGCCCTGGTGTTTGTAAATAAGCTTCTCATGGTCATAGCCAAACAGGTTCAGCACGGTGGCCTGAAAATCATGAACATGAACAGGATCTTTGACAATATTATATCCCAATTCATCTGTCTCCCCATAGACGATTCCAGGTTTGACCCCGCCGCCTGCCATCCATATGCTAAAGCAGCGTGGATGATGATCGCGGCCATAACTATCCGTCTTAAATTCACCCTGGCAATAATTCGTGCGTCCGAATTCGCCACCCCAGATCACCAGTGTTTCATCCAGCATGCCACGGTTTTTCAAATCTTGTATCAAGGCAGCCGAAGCCTGGTCGACATTTTTTGTAAAGTTGCGGGTCCGATCGGGCAAATCCTGATGCGCATCCCAGCCCATATGATAAAGTTGAATGAATCGAACGCCTCGCTCGGAAAGGCGCCGTGCCAGAAGGCAGTTCGCTGCAAACGTGCCGGGCTGGAGCGAATCGGGACCATATAGTTTAAAAGAGCTTTCCGGTTCATCAGAAAAGTTCATCACTTCCGGCACCGACGTTTGCATCCTGTACGCCATTTCGTACTGCGCTATTCGCGTTGTAATTTCAGGATCACCGAACTCCTCCTCCTGAATACGATTGAGCGATGCTATATGTTCAAGCATTTTACCCCGGCTTTGCTTGTCGGTGCCAGGGGGGTTTTGAAGATACAGTACCGGGTCTTTTCCGGATTGCAAATGTACGCCCTGATGAATCGAGTCGAGAAAACCATTTCCCCAATTCCGGGAAGCAAGGGGCTGAATATCTCCCGGTCCCCGTGACAATAAGACACAGAAAGCGGGTAGATTCTTATTTTCACTTCCCAATCCATAACTGAGCCACGATCCCATGGCTGGTCTTCCCGGCTGTTGGTTGCCGGTTTGGAAAAAGGAGACCGCCGGATCATGATTGATGGCTTCTGTATGCATGCTTCGGATGATGCATATATCATCCACAATGTTGGAGGTAAACGGAAGGAGTTCGCCCAGCCAGGCTCCGCTTTTGCCGTGCTGATGAAAATCGGTAAAGGAACCCATCAGCGGCAGCGATTTTTGTGAAGCGGTCATTCCCGTAAGCCGTTGACCATTGCGCACGGAGGGCGGCAGCTCTTTGCCCTGCATTTTGCGCAGCAAGGGTTTGTAATCAAAAAGTTCCAATTGGGATGGCGCTCCACTTTGAAATAAATAAATTACACGCTTGGCCTTTGGAGCGAAATGGGTTACACCGAAAGGTAACGCTTCCTCATCGTCTTTTTTGCCGCTGAATAAGTCCGGTACCAGGAGCGAGCCCAACGCCAGGCTGCCGATGCCGATACTTGCACTGGAAAGAAAAGTACGGCGATTAATGTTTAAAGAATGTCGTAAGAATTCCTTGTTCATACCGTTTCATTAAGATTTACTGATGGCCTCGTCCAGATTATAAATCATACTTACAACATGCATCATCGCTGCGCACGCTATCACGTCCAGGCTTTTGTTCTGTGGATAAGCACCCACCTGCAGGTATTTCTTTGCTTCCGCGGGAGTAGCGCTGTACCGTTCAAATTCTTCTCGATAACCCTGGAGGAGAATTTCGATTTCATGTTTTTCCGGTTGCCGGTCGATGATTTTCCGGAACGCCAACGTTACTTTCTTCTCGGTTGAAAGAGACCGATCCGCTACCAGCGTTGATCCCAGTACCCGGGCTGCCTCTAACACCTGGGGATCATTTAACATGTTGAGGGCCTGAAGAGGCGTGCTGGTACGGACTCTGCTCACTTCACAAAATTCCTTTATAGAAGCATCAAAGATCAGCATGGACGGCGGTGGAATCGTTTTTCTCCAATACGTGTACAGGCTCCGTCGGTATAATTTGTCACCCGTATCCGGGATATAAACTGATTCACCCCGACCGGGACCAGAGGCGATAGCTTCCCATAACCCTTCCGGCTGATAGGGCTTTACGCTAGGGCCTCCCAGCTCGTCGTTCAATAGCCCGCTGGAAAACAGAATATTGTCTCGTATCATTTCCGAATTCATGCGATAGCGGGAGCTTCGGGCAAGGTAAATATTGTCAGGATCAATTTCATGGAGATGCTTGTTGGAAGCGGATGACTGCTTATAGGTAGAGGACATGACCATCATCTTCAGCAGCTGTTTGATGTCCCATCCGCGTTCCCTGAAGTCCACGGCAAGATAATCCAGGAGTTCAGGGTGAGAGGGCAACCTTCCCTGATTGCCAAAATTATCAGAACTCGCTACGATACCTTTGCCAAAAATTTCCTGCCACAGCCGGTTTACGATTACTCTCGCGGTTAGCGGATTCTGGGGAGCAAATAGCCATTTTGTGAGGCCCAGGCGATTGGATCCATATTTAGCCGGATCATACTGCAGTATGGCTGCGGGAGCGCTGGAGGATACCTCAACGTTAGTCGGAGCATCATAAACCCCGCGTGACAGAACAAACGTTTTTCGCGGTTGGTCATCACGCATGACCATCACTTTGACCGTATCCTTTGCGCCGATGGTTTTCTTGTTTACAAAGGCCAGAATGTTTTTAACCTCGGTCTGCGTGATGCCGATATTCGGCTTGGGAAATTCCCCATAGTTTATAAGTCCTTTTTCGTTCGCCTGGTTGAAAAAAGAGTACATTGAATAGAAGTCTTTTTGAGAAATCGGGTCATACTTGTGATCATGACAGCGGCTGCATTCTACGGTGATGCCGAGAAAGGCTTTCCCAAAGGTGTTGGTTCGATCCACGACATATTCTGTACGGTATTCTTCCGGGATGGCACCACCCTCCTGCGTTATTTTATGATTGCGATTAAATCCCGTTGCGAGAATTTGCTCGAGCGTTGCAGAAGGTAAAAGGTCACCGGCGAGTTGCCATGTTACAAACTGGTCGTACGGCAGGTTTTCGTTGAACGCATGAATCACCCAGTCCCTCCAGGGCCACATTACTCTGGGTAGATCATCCTGATAACCGTGCGAATCTCCGTAGCGACTTACGTCCAGCCAGTAATTTGCCCATCGTTCACCGTAGGCAGTCGATGCCAGGCATTCGTCTACCACCTTTTCGTAGGCTTGTGGTGAGTCGTCTGCCAGAAACGCATCAACTTGTTTGACCGTGGGCGGCAATCCCGTGAGATCAAAACGTACCCGCCGGATGAGCCGTTCCTTGTCGGCCTCCTGGCTGGGTTCCAGATTCATTTCCTGAAGCTTAGCCAGTATGAAATGATCAATCGCGTTCGCACCCCAACCTTTTACGTCAGGCACTTCCGGTTTTACCGGCGGGATAAACGCCCAATGCTTTTTATATTTTGCTCCCTGCTCGATCCATTTTTTGAGAATGTTTTTCTCCTTTTCCGTGAGCGCCAGGTTGGATTCCGCCGGGGGCATGTGGAATAATGGATCTTCAGAAAAAATCCTCTTCACCAGGAGGCTTTCCTCAGCATTCCCCTTAACGATAGCAAAATGATGGGGGTCGGATTTGAGCGCCTTAAAAGCACCCTCTTCTGTGTCCAGGCGGAAGTCGGCTTGCCTCTTTTTGACATCCGGTCCATGGCAGGCAAAGCATTTATCGGAAAGGATCGGCTTGACATGATAATTGAAATCAATTTGCCCGTTATTCGCTGCCTGGCTGGATTTGTTTCCCTGGTTTTCCGAACAGGCCTGCCAGATTGCAGAGCTTATCAATAGTAAAACGACCGCCCACCCTATTATTTTCATCCCGTCTGATTTTAGACACCCAGAATCGTCATCCTGCTAATTTAGCGAAAGCGTTAACAAAACTAAAATCAGTAGTCGAACACAGGCTCACCTTCAAATTTTTTCCTTGTCAGCGATACAAGCTCAGAATTATCGAACGCTGAAACCTGCGAATTGATTTACCAGCATTTGTTTACTAATTTAGCAATAACGACACGTATTTTTTACAATGGCATATATAAACGATTCTTCTGCACAAACTGAAAGAGTTAAAAAAACCAAAAGGAAATGACACTGGAACAAATCAAGCAAGCTATCCAGGGTGAATGGATAAGTATCGCACCGGAGATCAGACCGAGCCTGGCAAAAAATGCGGACGGCAGTATGAGACCGTTCTACCTGACACGTGCGTTTACCTATTTATCAGGCGATGGATTTGAACTTAT
The DNA here is from genome assembly GCA_035317975.1 of Cyclobacteriaceae bacterium. Lineage (GTDB taxonomy): Bacteria > Bacteroidota > Bacteroidia > Cytophagales > Cyclobacteriaceae > ELB16-189. Next base: position 6,628 of record DATHFS010000585.1, read on the forward strand.
TGTTATAAACGTAGCCGATCCGTATGGCAAAACTCCGTTGGTAAAAATTAGAATCAACGGCCATATGAAATGGCGTGGCGAGCATCCCATTAAAGAAGGTGCTCAAAAAGTAGATTTTATTGCAGACGGCGGGTACGAAGTAACACCTTTGATTCAAGTCTTCGCAGATGCTATGAACCAGGTAGCCGGTAAAGGATTCGAAAGATGGGAGGTGAATAAAATGCAAAGTGTTATGCGCAAGGCTTTTGTACCCTTTGGACTAGCGGAAGGACAAATTTTTGCAGAGTGCGACTTGATTTACCTGCATAAGGACATGCTATTTTGGGGTGCAAGAAATGTGGATGGGCGTGGCTTTGACAAAGAAGAGAACAGACCAACTAATTTGCAAATTCCGTTGGTTAGAAGGAATTGGTAGCATTACTCATTTTTTAACGTCTCAACAGGATTGATACGCGCAGCGGAGAACGACTGATAGCTGATGGTAAGCAAGGCGATCAGTAAAGCGCCCAGCGCGGCTGTAACAAATACCCAAAGATCAATCGATGTCCGATAAGCAAAGCTACCGAGCCAATAGTCTACCATAAAATAG
>DATHFS010000586.1:0-3562 GCA_035317975.1 Cyclobacteriaceae bacterium
ACAAGAACAATCTGGTAAAGGAAACAAAAACCTTGCGCAGAAAGGTTTCTCAGAAATTTGAAATGGTGGGCGAATCGGCTGCCATGCAGGAAGTAAAAGAAACCATCGCCAAAGTAGCCCCAACCGAAGCCCGGGTGCTGATCACGGGACCGAATGGATCGGGCAAAGAGTTGGTGGCGCGCTGGCTTCATGAAAAAAGTAATCGGGCAGGGGCCCCTTTTGTCGAAGTAAATTGTGCTGCCATTCCCGCTGAGCTGATCGAAAGTGAATTGTTCGGCCACGAAAAAGGGTCATTTACTTCGGCCATCAAACAACGCATTGGAAAGTTTGAGCAAGCCGATGGAGGAACTTTATTCCTGGATGAAATCGGCGACATGAGCCTTTCGGCACAGGCGAAAGTCCTTCGTGCTCTGCAGGAGAATAAAATCACACGCGTTGGCGGCGACAAGGACATCGCCGTTCATGTACGGGTCATTGCCGCCACAAACAAAGACCTGAAAAAAGAGATTGAAGAAAACTTATTCCGGGAAGACCTCTATCACCGTCTTTCCGTCATCCTGATCAAAGTTCCCGGTCTTGAGGAGCGGAAAGACGATATTGCCCTGCTGGTCAATAAGTTTCTCCTGGATATCGCTCAGGAGTATGGATCCAAACAAAAGGAAATTGATGAAAAGGGGATGAAGGAACTGGAAGCCCATCCGTGGACGGGCAACGTCAGAGAACTGAGAAACGTTGTGGAACGGCTCGTAATTATGAGCGGGGACCGGATAACACTCGAAGAGGTAAAAAAATACCTTTAAAATCAGATTTTTCTATCGGTGGTCCCCTTTTTCACATCCTTCTTACTGTACGTAGGACATGTATACTGGCTGCAGGCCGAAATGAACACCAGCAACATTAAAAATGCAAGTACTTTTTTCATATAAAATTGGGCTTTGATGGAAGCAAAATTATCATTCTTTTCGGTTTGTACAAGTGCAATCCGGCGAATTTACCATTCGTCGGCGATTTCAGTCTATTCAACCAATAAATTGCAGCCCCGGACATCGCTATTATCCATCCTTCCAAGTACCTCAAAACTACCGTCTTGATGGGTTTTGCCTAAATCCTGGGTTTCAATAAAGGCACAGGAATAGATATTGGCGAGATCAATTACATTAATTGCTCCGGTTTGTCCCATCCCTACCCGGTCGAACGGGTCGTTGATATCCCGAATGACCACCTTCATCGCCGGAGGAGCAAGAAACCTTCCCCGGCCGAACGAATAGGCTTGCGACAATAATTCAGTCATGCCGTACTCCGAAAGAATGGAAGGTACATTGAACCTGGAGCAAAGATAACGATGCACCTCCTCGCGGGTTAACTCCGGTCGCTTGCCTTTCATTCCGCCGGTTTCCATGATCAGGCAATGACTTAAATCCACAGCATAGGTTTCGGCCAGGTCAAGCAACGCAAACGTCACGCCCAATAACACCACTTTCTTATCGGAACTTTTTAGTTCCAGGAGCTTTGTCACCAACGCATCGTGATGATTCAGATAAAATCCGGAATAAACTGAATTGCTTTTACGAATGAAGTAGTCGGCCATGGCCACCAGGGACGAACCTTCCCGTTCCATATAGGATGGCAGCAGTGCCAGGAAATGATAGTTCCCAAGCGGTCCGAAAAATTGAATAAAAATTCTTTCCGTATGCCCGAGGTACCACGCTGCTGATTTAACCTGGTGACGACTCGCCGCCTGGCCGGTTGTCCCGCTGCTCGTAAAGGTGGTTTCCGGAATCCAGGTTCCTGTTTGGATGGTGTGTGTTTTGAAGAATGAAATCGGCAAAAATGGAATTTCTTCCAGTGAATTAGCCTGGTCGCGTCGCAGGTGGGTTACAAAATCATGGTATACGGTATTATTTTCGACCTGGAACCTGAAAAGCTGAAGAGCAATATCTTCGAAGTTCCCGTCGTTAACACCGTATAAAACCTCCTCAAAACTTTTAAATGTCTTCAAGCGTTGATTACTTTACAGGTCTTAAAGGTAGGAAATGAGATTAATTCGCAGTCTGGTAGGGATGGTGGTCTTGGCAGTTGCCTTTAACGCCTGTTTTAAAGCGCCGGAATTCCCAATCACCCCCGAAATTACGTTCAATGACATTGTATTCAAGGACGTAAGTGGTCTCGCTACTGCCGACACCTTGATCTTAACGATCAATTTTAAAGACGGCGATGGAGACCTGGGACTCGGCGATGCGGAAACCGACTATATATCCGATGGGGGCCAGGCTTATCCTGTCATGGACAAATTATATTTTAAGTTAGATGGAACCCCGGTTTATTTTCCTGCCGGAACTACGGTTGCCAACGATGGGAGCCTTATGTCTTATAAAACAAAACGTACCACAAACGATACTCTCCCGGCTTTTATTACACCCTATAATTGTGCCAATTGGGAAGTCCTCACGGACGGAACCACTGGCAAAGCGACCGATACTCTTTACTTCCAACTGAATCCCAATCACTATAATATCTTCGTTGATTTTTACATTAAACAACAAGACAATTCATTCGCCTTATTTGATTGGAAAAAGGAATTCATCTACCCCAACTGCCAGGTCAATGGATTTTACGGCCGGTTTCCGATCCTTTCCAAAGACCTCTCCCAAAATACAGCACAGGAAGGGACCATTCGGTATAGTATGAAGTCCGTTGGCTTTCTTATTTTCTTCAGCATTAAGGTCCTGAAATTGAAGATCTCGATTCAAGACCGGAAGTTACAAAGAAGCAACATCATAGAATCGCCGGAATTTACGCTTCAATCAATCCGGAAATAGCGATACGTCGGTACGCTAAGAATATAACCGAGGGAAGCGCTGCGGATCTGACTCCACCATCATTTCATAAATGGTATCGAACACATCTTCCGGGTTTGGCTTCGAAAAATAATCTCCGTCCGAGCCGTAGGCGGGACGGTGTTCCTTTGCGGAAATCGTTAACGGTTTGGCGTCCAGAAATTCGTAGGCACCTTGTTCTTCAAGCACCTTCTGGGCCATAAACGCAGACGCACCCCCCGGCACATCTTCATCGGCAAAGATCACCCGGTTGGTTTTTTTCACCGATTCAAGAATCCGGTGATGCAGGTCGAATGGCAATAAAGTCTGAACATCAATCACCTCGCAGGAAATGCCGGTTTTTTCAAGTTCCAGAGCCGCTTCCATTACAATCCGGCACATTGAACCATAGGTTACGACCGTGACATCAGAACCAATCTTTAGAACGTCAGGCACTCCGAGTGGCACGGTAAATTCTCCGATGTTATCTGCCAGCCGTTCCTTCTGCCGATATCCATTCAGGCATTCAATGATCAGCGCAGGGTCATCCGACTGAAGCATGGTATTGTAAAATCCTGCTGCCTGAGTCATATCCCGGGGCACCAACACATACATTCCTCGAAGGCTATGCAGGATCATCCCCATAGGCGAACCGGCATGCCAGACACCCTCCAGGCGATGCCCGCGGGTACGGATGATCAGCGGCGCTTTCTGACCGCCTTTGGTCCGGTATTGCAGGCAAGCCA
>DATHFS010000587.1:0-6902 GCA_035317975.1 Cyclobacteriaceae bacterium
GTCCCCATAACCCCAGGCAGGCAATGACGATAGCGAGGAGGGCAAATAAACTGAAAATCTTGCCAAATTGCTGATCGGCTTTGTATTGTGCATTGAAGAAATCATCCAGGAAGTAATAATCAAAAGGATTACCCGGAAAAGCTTCCTTGTACTGCTTCTCCACCTGCCTGATGGTCTCGCTTATCTTGTTACTGCTGATGTGAATCGAATAGGCCCTCGATGAAATGGTATCTGCTTTGAACAGCCATGGGCTGTGATCTGTTTTCAACGAATTCCAGTGATAGTTTTTCAGGACGCCCAGAATCGCCACCGTATCCCCGCCGAGTATAATTCTTTCGCTCAATGCATTTTCTGCCGTTCCCAATCCAAAGGCGGTAAGCGCCGCCTCATTGATTAAAATCGATTTCATATCTGATTTTATTTCCGGATTGAAAGCCCTGCCCGCGAGAATAGTAATTCCATAGGTTTCAACGAAGTCAGGGTCAACCCACACCACACTTCCGGTCTTGCTCTCTTCGCGTTGGGCACCGTCCTTTCGCATGCCCGTTCCCCAATTATAGCCTCCCCCCGGAATCGCCCCGGAGGTGGTTACGTTGATAACGCCGGGGATTTTCTTCACTTCATTTTTCATGGTGATGAGCCGCTCCTTCGCCACTTTGCGATCCAGTATTTTCGGGCCATTCACAATCAGCATCTGGTTCATCGTAAGGCCTTTGTCCTGGTTGCGCATAAACACCAACTGGCGATAAACGGCAAATGTACCGGCGATGAGAATCAGGGAAGAAGCAAACTGGAAAACAACGAGCGCTTTGCGAAGGGAAAACCCTCCTGTTAATTTTTCCGCCTTTCCCTTTAGTACTTCCGTCGTGTTAAATGAAGATAAAACGAACGCAGGATAGGCCCCGGAGACAACTGACCCTAGAACAAACAGCCCCATGAGGATCAGCCAAAACCGGGGGTCGGCAAAATCAAATGAAAAATTCTTGCCAACAATTTCCCCCAGCGCAGGAAGAAGTCCAATGGCGATCAGGACGGCAATGGCTACGCCGATGGCATTCACCAGGACAGCTTCAAATACAAATTGAAAAATGAGCTGGCTTCGCAAGGCCCCCACTGCCTTCTTGATGCCTACTTCCCGGGCTCGTTCCATGGCACGTGCTGTCGAAAGGTTGATGTAGTTAATCCAAGCGATAGCCAAAATAAAAATCGCGATGATGATAAAAAAGTAAATCGTATTGACGCTCACCGTCGCACTCGTTTCATAATCCAGCCCGGGATGCAAGTGAATATCGAGGATGGGTTGAAAAGTAAGCACATCTTTGCTGTTGGACTCGGCCAGGTCCTTTCCACGGTATTTTTGAATGAACGCAGGCATTTTCTCCTCCAGCTTCTTCACATCAGCATGCGGATTCAACTCGACGTAGGTGTGGAAATTATTCCATCCCCACCCATCGTCATGTTTGTATTGGTCGTTTTGCAACAGGTTGTGGGTGGGGAAAAGGAAATCGAATGTGAAATGTGAATTTTGCGGGACCTCGCTGATCACGGCCGTAACCTCATAGTCCCCGTCGGCCCATCCTCCCGAAACCAGGAGGATTTTTCCCAACGGATCCTCGCCTTTCTTGAAATATTTATCGGCCGTCTTTTTTGTGATGACAACCGATTTGGGGTTGTCCAGGGCTGTGTTCAGATTACCCTCCAGGGCAGAATAGGTAAAGACATCCAGAAAAGTAGAATCAACAAACTGCATGCTTTCTTCATGAAAGGTGGATGGATCCCCCGCATCTCTTTTATACGTCACGACAGCGCCGCCGTACATAGGATGGGTTCGGATATAGGCCTTTACTTCCGGTTCGTCTGCCAGTAAGGAAGGACCCTGCGCATAGCCCGATATGACACCGCTTCCGCGGAATTCGCCATTCCTGTAAGAGGAGGTGACCGTCCTGTAGATCCGGGACGCATCTTTGTTAAAACTGTCGTAGCTTAATTCAAAATCAACATACTTCAGAATGACCAGGCACACGGCAACGCCGATCGCCAGGCCAAAAATGTTGATGAAGGAGTACAGCTTTCTTTTCAGCAAGTTGCGGACGGCGAGGGTAAGGAAGTTTTTAAACATAGCGGATCATGTTTTGGAATACCTTGTTATGATGTCGGATGGTCAATTTAAGTTGCACGAGGAAGGCATTTTTTCTAAGTCTCATCAAAAAAGTCCCTTAGGGACGAAATATCGGTAACCAACGTCCAACCCTCTTCTTAAAGTCCCGTAGGGACGAAATATTGGTAACCATGTATAGAAGGTGAAATGAAATAGTGATTACCTTATTTCCAGCGCCAATATTTCGTCCCTAACGGGACTTGGATTCGTTCAGGTCAGTTTGGTTACCGATATTTCGTCACTACGGGACTTTGTCAGTTCTTCTAAATTTTGTCCACCAATATTGCGTCGCTACAGGAATCCTTTTTTAAGGGTTAGATCTTGGTTACTTATGTTTCATCCCTTACGGGACTCCATTGTTACTTATGATTTTGAATCCAAACGGCGTATTTCCTTTGTGAGTGAATAAGCACCACACAGGGATTACTCCAATAATGGGCAATGGTTACAGGGTAGTTTCTCCGAAGGAGTCCGGAGTCCTTCGGACAGGTTCCTGGTTTACAGTTTCGGGTTCCAGGTCGTTAGCTCAACTTGCCTGAAGCGGACAGAAATTTTCGTTGTCAAGTATCGTCTCCCGGAGGGGACGATACGTTCCGGCTCAATTGTCGTTTCGCCCTCGGAGAGGAACAAGACGACAATTCGTTCCCCTAATAGCGCATCGTCCTCGAGAGACGATGCTGGACATACAAGGGATTACTCCAATAATGGGCAATGGTTACCGGGAAGTTTCTCCGTGGAGTCCGGAGTCCTTCGGACAGGTTCCTGGTTTCAGGTTCCCAGTTCCGGGTTTCGGGTTCCAGGTCGTTAGCTCCACCTGCCAGAAGGGGATAGAAACTTTGACCTTGAATCTTAAATTTTAAATCTTAAATTTTAGGGTTCAAAATTCGAATTCTGAATATGCAATGAAGAATAATGAATTCTGAAGTGTGTAAGGACATCTAACATGATTCACTCACCAATCTTAAATTTTAAATCTTAAATAAAAATATCATGAAACGCAGGGACATTCTTAAGAATTTGGCAGCCGGTGCGGGAGCAACCTTGCTGACCTCAGGCCTTACGGAAAGCATGGCCGGATCAAGACCAAAGCCGGCCGTCGTATCGTCGGCTACAATAAAAGATGTGAAAGTCATTCTTACCGCTCCCAACAAAATCCGGCTGGTGGTGGTGAAGGTGATTACGTCGGAGCCCGGTCTATACGGAGTCGGCTGTGCTACCTTTACCCAGCGCGCCCTGGTGGTACAAACCGCTATTGAGAAATACCTGAAACCATTTTTGATCGGCAGAAATGTCGACGAGATTGAGGACATCTGGCAGTCTTCCTATGTAAGTTCCTATTGGCGAAATGGTGGCGTCCTTTTCAATGCCATGAGCGGTATCGACATGGCATTGTGGGATATAAAAGGGAAGCAAGCCAATATGCCGGTGTACCAGTTACTGGGTGGTAAAGTTCGCCTTGGCGCCAATTTGTATTATCACGCACAAGGAGCAGACCAGGCAGAGCTGGATGACAACGTGGCCAAGGCCTTGAGTCTTGGATACCGTTATGTGCGGATACAGATGGCGGTGAAGGGATATGCCGGATATGGTGCACGGGGCGCATCCGGAACACCGGGTAGTGCAGTGGGTGATAAGACAACGGTTTCGGGACCTACCCATCCGCAGATCATCTTCGAGCCTGCTCCCTATGTTCGCCAAACGCCGAAAATGTTTGAACACATCAGAGTGAAATTCGGAGAGGAAGTCGAGTTGCTGCACGACGTCCACGAGCGCATCACCCTGCCCCAGGCCATCCAACTTTGTAAATCCCTGGAGCAATACAATCCGTATTTCATTGAAGATCCGTTCCCTCCCGAGCAGAATGATCACTTTAGGGTATTGCGGCAGCAAACTTCCGTTCCCCTATCCATGGGAGAGTTATTTAATTCCGTGCATGAATATGTCCCCCTGATCCGGGATCGGCTGATTGATTTTATCCGCATCCACATTTCACAGATCGGCGGCCTTTCTCCTGCCCGGAAAGTACAGGCATTATGCGAGTTCTTTGGCGTGCGTACGGCCTGGCACGGTCCCGGCGACGCGTCCCCGATTGCTCATGCGGCACAATTGGCCCTGGAATTGTCGAGCTCTAATTTCGGTGTCCATGAAGGGTATGTATTTCCGAAAGAAACACAGGAAGTATTTCCAGGTTGTCCCGAAGTAAAAGACGGTTATATGTTTGCCCAGGAAAAACCGGGACTGGGTATGGACATTGATGAAGCGGCCGCCGCTAAATTCCCCTTTGATGCCGGGAATACGTTTGATTATAGTTGGGGAAGCACCAGACTGAGGGATGGCACGGTGATTCGCCCTTAGTCACTTTCTAGGCTCTTACTTCCCCCCTCTCCGCCCCGGAGAGGGGCCGGGGGTGAGGTGGCCCACCTCCTCAATTCATCCGCAATTTTCCGATCGTTGGACAACCTTGGTACTTTATTCTGGCCTCCTAGTTTACCCCTTGACTTCATGTAATCGATAAAAGCATTCTTCTGCAGGGTAGTAACCTTCAGCGGCCGGAGGATCGCGCCGGAGATCAAGTCGTCATAGTAGGCGTTCAATCTTCGCAACTGAAGGTCAAGTTCCAGGGCAAAGGCCTCCGGGTCGCCGGGTACTTTTGAAAATTCAATCAGCCATTCATGATGCGGCAGACCTTCCGCAGGTGCGACGTTGGGTGCGACAGTATATTCCACCAATTCAACTTCCGGAAATTTCCGGATAGCTGACGTCATGGCCTTTTCCACTTCCTCCCCGATGACGTGCTCACCGAACGCCGATATGAAATGACTGATCCTGCCGGTGACTACCACCCGGTACGGATCTTTCGAAACAAACCTGATGGTATCCCCGATGGAGTACCCCCAAAGCCCTGCATTATTGTTGATGATCAACGCATAATTCTTTCCAAGCTCCACCTCCGCTATGCTCAACCGGGAGGGGTGTTCGGCACCGTATTCGTCGGCGGGAATAAATTCAAAAAATATTCCCGCATTCAGCAAGAGCAACAATCCCGCTTCGCCCTGTACATCCTGATAGGCGATAAACCCTTCCGATGCCGGGTAGGTTTCAATGGAATCAATTTTCTTACCGATGGATTCAAAGAGCTTCGCCCGGTACGGTTCGAAATTGACGCCGCCATAAACAAAGATGGAAAAATCCGGGAACACGTCTTTTATTTTCTTACCGGTCCGGGCCTGAATGCGGTCAAAATACATTTGCACCCAGGGAGGAATACCGGATATCAGGGTCATGTTGACGTCCAGCGTCTCGTCAATGATCTTTTCCAATTTCTGTTCCCAATCTTCTATGCAGTTGGTATCATAACTTGGTTTTTGATTCGACCTGAGGTATCCTGGCACATGATGGTTTACGATACCCGATAGCCTTCCGGTTTTTATTCCCGCTTTCTCCTCCAGCACGGGACTGCCCGATAAAAAAATTAAACCCCCATCCAGAAAAGATGAGTTTCCGGTTTCGTGAACATAACCGAGTAGTGCATTGCGGGCGCCGTTGATGTGATTCGGAATGGATTCGTTAGTCAGCGGAATATACTTGGTTCCCGAAGTGGTCCCCGACGTCTTTGCAAAATAGGCGGGTTTCCCCTTCCACAAAATATCGGCTTTGCCCTCCAGCACCTTTGCGATGTAGGGTTTGAAGGATTCGTAGTCGCGGATGGGCACCCGCCTTTTGAAGTCGCCATAATTTTTGATCGACTCAAAATCATGATCCCTTCCAAAAAGCGTGTGTTTACCTACTTCGATGAGTGCATGAAATACGTTTTGTTGAGACCGTACTGGCTGCGACGCCCATTTTTTTGTTTGCCTGGCAATATAGGCTGCAAAAGGCCGGGCCAGTACCGAACGTATTCCCATAGTCTGCAAAGGTAGGAGTTGAAAAGGATTGATTTTACTGTCAATCTGCCATTTCTACCATTTTTTTAATTTGGGATGATTTTTGATTAAGAAATGACAAGGGTAAGACAAGGGAACCCAGGGTTAAAACACATAGATACACAGGAGCATAGGAAATGGTAGCAAATAAATAAGTCAATAATATATTCTATATTAATACATGAAAACATTCCAAACTATCATCATTGGATTCGTTGCAGGGCTCGCAGGGGCTTTTGTATTTTATTCTTACCAAACAGAAAAGCAAAAACGGGTGGAGCCGGCTGCTCAATACCAGGTTACAAATTTCGACGCGACCGAAACCTACCGGCCGAACACCACCGGTTCCGTACCGTCGCCCGCGACATCTCACGTTGATTTCAGCGATGCCGCCGCTAAGGCAACTCCCAGTGTGGTATACATCAATAGCATTTCGCAAAGCGGATCTTCCGCTTATTCGTGGGAAATGTTATTTGGCGGTGGTGGACCGCAGACTCAGATAAGTTCCGGTTCCGGAGTGATCTTCACTTCCGATGGATATATTGTTACCAATAACCATGTGGTGGAGTCAGCAGAAAGGATTCAGGTGATCTATAATAAAAAAGTATATGACGCCGAATTGATTGGAACAGATCCGTCTACCGATTTGGGTGTGTTGAAGATCAAGGAGGACAATTTGCCTGCCATCACGTTGGGCAGTTCCAAAGACCTTGCTGTAGGCGAATGGGTAGTCGCGATCGGGAATCCCTTTTCACTTTCCTCTACTGTGACGGCAGGAATCGTCAGTGCGAAGGGGCGGAGAATTAACATTGTGGAAGACA
>DATHFS010000588.1:0-4488 GCA_035317975.1 Cyclobacteriaceae bacterium
GTCCTGATGATAGGGCTAATTCTCCGGTGCGGATCTCAACCTGGTGCTGCAATTCCTCTTTTTGTTTTTTGATAACGTTAACCCGCATTAAATAAAAAGCACCAAAGCATCCCACAATGAATGACCCGGAGAGTATTCTAAACCACCAGGTCAGCCAAAACGGCGGTGTAACGGTAAGGGTAAGATCAATCGTATTGGCGGACCAGTTGCCTTCGTTATCCAACCCCTTTACCTTAAAAATATACTTTCCCGGATCCAGATTAGTGTAAGTAGCCGAATGCGCCGTTCCCACATAATTCCAATCTTTATCAAACCCCTCCATCTTGTAAGCATATTGTTTTTTCTCCAGGGACGTATAGTTTAATGAAGCAAACTCAAATGAAATTACAGACTCCTTATAAGATAGCTGTATCTCTTTTGTTTCCCCGATTGGCAGTCGCAATGGAGATTTTTCCCTGAGGATCGGAACCGGTTTATTAAATAGCTGGAAGCCGGTAAGAACGAGTGGAGGGTCATACACTATTTCTTTTATACTATCGGGAAAAAATTCGTTGAACCCGTAAGGGCCTCCAAAATACAGGGCGCCGGTACGACTTTTTAAACTGGCGTCCCTTGTAAACTCGTTGGATTGCAGGCCGTCGGCGACCGTAAAATTCTTAAAGGTTTTGCCTTTAGGACTAAACCTGGAAAGACCTTTGCTCGTGCTCAGCCAAAGATTTCCACGGGTGTCCTCCAGAATTCCTGAGATTTCCTCCCCCGGCAAACCGTCCCCTTTATGGAAGTTGACGAACTGTTTTTTTTCTACATCAAAGAGGTTTAATCCGGTGCGGGTGCCGATCCATAATTCTTTTCTGCTGTCTTCCACTATACTAAGTATATTATCACTGCTTATGCTATTCGCGGTGTTGCTATGCCGGAAGGCCGTAAAGGATTTAGTACCCTTATCCAGAAGACACAACCCCAACCCTTCTGTTCCCACCCACAAATTCCCCTTACTGTCCTCGAATATCGAATTTATGCCCCGGTTACTAAACCGGGAAGGATCATTTTGAATTGTATTATAATGGGAAAAATTACCTCCCTTTGGATTATACAAATTAAGCCCTCCTACAAAGGCCCCAATCCATATATTCTTTTGTGCGTCTTCATACATGCTCACGATATCGTTGCTACTGAGGCTGGTGGAATCATCCGGATTATTCTTGAAATGGGTAAACGTATTTCTTTTCCTATTGAATACCGTTACACCATCGTACCATGTGCCCATCCATAAGTTTCCATTGCTGTCTTCAATTATTTTTAGTACGTAATTCCCGCTGAGGCTGTTTTTATTTCCCTCTTCGTGCCGGTAAACTTTAAATGTCCCATTTTTCCGGTCAAACAAGTTGACGCCTCCGCCATCCGTACCAATCCAGAAATTATCATCTGAGTCTTCACAAAAACTTAAGACACTATTATTACTCAGGCTATTATAGGAGGGATTTGATTTATAGTGAATGAATTTATTCGCATCCACATTGGCATAACTGAGCCCATGATTAAAGGTGCCAATCCACATATTCCCTTTGCTATCCAGGCAAAGAGAATATATAGAGTTATCGCTCAAACTGGTATTGTCGGCAGGGTCCTGCAGGTAGCTGTAAAATGTCTCCCGGTTTGGGTCCAGTAAATTTAAGCCTCCATTTTCCGTTCCAATCCACAGGTATCCTTTCGGGTCTTCCCGGATAGCCGTGACGTGGTTGACGGATAAACTGTTTTTTCCTCCTTTTTGAAACCGTTTGAATTCCCCCGTTGTTCTATTCATCAGATCAAGTCCGCTCAATCCGCCGATCCAAAGTTGCTTTTTGCTATCTTCAAAAATGCTTAATACATTCTTTTGACTTATCGATTTATTATTTTTGTCATCATGCTTAAACCGGGTAAAGATTTTATTTTTTCTATCGAATAAATTCAATCCATCACTTGTCCCTACCCACAAGTTATGTTCGCCATCTTCAGCGATACAGTTAACATAATTATTACTGATACTCCGGGTATCCTCTGCCCGGTGGCTATAGTGGATAAATTTTTTATTTACTCTATCCACGAAGCATAATCCGGCGTCATCGGTCCCCACCCATAAATTTCCTTCCTTATCTTCAAATACACTTCGTAAGGATTTGACAGAGGGATCGTCATTAAAATCGACAATACGATCCTGCATCCGGTCCAGCATCCGTAAGCCTTCCCCTATGGTGGCAATCCAGATATTTCCGTCACGACCTTCTATTATGCTGCTGATGGTATTATTGCCGATTCCCTTTTCGTTTTTATCCTTCTTGAAATAGGTCGTAAACTTATATCCGTCATATTTATTCAACCCTTCTCCCGTTCCAAACCACATGATCCCCCTGCTATCCTGTAAAATACAGCTAACATTGCTTTGCGAGAGTCCATCTTCAATCCCCAGGTGGTCGAATCGCAAAGTTTGTTTTTGAGAAACAGCAACAATGGAAACTACCTGGAAGAGCAGGAGGAAAACACCATGGTTAAATCGCAGTGCCATGGCTACACGGCTAACCTGTTTCCTACCCGTGCTGCCTTTCCATTTGATGTTGGCTTCGAGGCCCATAGCTCCAGCCTTTCCACCAGGATCTCCAGCTTTACCGGCTTGGAGATATAATCATCCATACCGGCTTGCATGCATTCTTCCCGGTCGCCTTGCATGGCATTGGCCGTCATGGCAATAATGATCGGATGACCAAGGTCTCCAACGCGCAGCCGTATTTGCCGGGTCGCTTCCAGGCCGTCCATCTCTGGCATTTGCACGTCCATTAAGATCAAATCAAATGACCGTTGTGTTACAGCCTGCAGTGCTTCCAGCCCGTTGTCTGCGATCTCCGGTTTGTACCCCAACTTATTCAGGACGCGCTCGGTGAGTTTTTGATTGACCGCATTGTCTTCGGCGATAAGGATGCGCAAGGGATACTGTTTCGAAAAATCGGCCGGAAGCAACTGCCTGGCCGGCTTTTCATCCAACACCGGTTTATCTTGCTTCCGGAGACAATTAAGAATGTTCTGGCGCAGCATGTTTTGTTTAACAGGCTTGGTCAGGATCGAAGAAAACAGATCAGAATGCACCCTTGCACGCTCATCCCCTACCGAGCTCAACAAAATAACCGGAAGGGCGGGATGGGATAGCTTAATGGCCTGTGCCAATTGAATGCCATCCATGTCCGGCATCTCCATGTCGGTAAGGACAAGATCGAAACCTGTCCGAAGGACTCCGGACTCCTTCGGAGAAATGGGAGATAGTATCTCTAACGCTTCTTTCGCGGAGCGTGCAAGGACAGCGATCAGTTTCCAGTGCTCCAGTTGATTTTTTAATATGGTCCGGTTGGTGGAATTGTCATCGATGACAAGGACTTTCTTCCCTTCCAGGCCGGTCATGCTGGAGGTCACGTAGGTTGGAACGGATTTTACGCTGACGCCCGTCGTGATCGTGAAAGAAAATGTAGTTCCCTTGCCTTGCTGGCTTTCCACCGAAATAGAACCACCCATGAGGCCCACTAATTTTTCACTGATGACCAACCCCAGCCCGGTGCCTCCGTACTTGCGCGTGGTGGAAGAATCGCCTTGTGAAAATGCCTTAAACAAACCGGCCACCTTATCTTCCGGAATGCCGATACCCGTGTCGCGAACTTCAAATCCCAGTGTGCACGTATTGTTATCGTACTGATGACTATCGGGATGGAGAAGGTGGACACCCACAAAGACCTCACCGTGATGAGTAAACTTGACCGAATTGCCTACCAGGTTGATCAGTATTTGCCTTAGCCGTAAGCTATCGCCAATAATTTGCTGGGGAACATTATAGTCCAACTGGTAAACCAGGTCCAGTCCGGCTTGTGACGCTTTGCTTCCAAACACATCCAGCACATCCTCGATACATCCGCGCAAATCAAAATCCTTATTTTCCAGTTCCATTTTACCCGACTCGATCTTTGAAAAGTCGAGGATGTCATTGATGACCCCCAGGAGGCCCTCTCCGCAGTTCTGGATCGTTTCAGTGTATTCCTGCTGCTCATGCGTCAACTTGGTTTCACTCAAGAGCGAAGACATGCCGATGATCCCGTTCATGGGTGTGCGGATCTCGTGACTCATCGTGGCAAGAAAAACACTTTTGGCCTTGTTGGCCTGCTCTGCTTCGGCTTTGGCCTTCTCGGCTTGTTCACGCTGGCACACGATCTCGGCTCGTTGAGCAACAAGGGTATCATTCGCATTCTGCAAATATTCCGATTGGGTCAGGAGGTCGTCCTTCTGCATTACTACTTCGTCAGTTCGCTCCTTTACCAATCGGGTGAGGTCCCTTTGTTGAGCCTGGATTTCCTTCATCCGGATGACGTAAAAGGAGAGGGCACCTCCAATAATCAGAAAAGCAGATAAGCCTTTGAACCACCAGGTTTGCCAAAACGCAGGGGTAATGGAAATCGCTAAAGACCTTACCAG
>DATHFS010000589.1:0-4851 GCA_035317975.1 Cyclobacteriaceae bacterium
GCGAATGAAATACAGGCCGGATTGCTTTTGCAAAGAAAGAATGCCAGCGGTAAAGAAGACACGGTATGGTTCACGATCGGCCTCAGTGCTGGTCAACCGGTTACTGAAAACAATGAATTCATTGAAGAAACCATAAGGCTGGCTAAAAGGCTCGGTCATATCGCGGGTGAAGATCGGATTCTTGCCTCTTCCATGATCCATGAGCTCTGTGAGGAAGGTCCCGTAATGAAATCATTGAGCGCTAACGAAGAGGCATTTATTACGAATCTTTTTGGAATCATAGAGGCTCAGCTTTCGGATGAAAATTTCAATATTGAAGGACTTGGGCGAGAGGTTGGCATTAGCCGGCCTCAACTGTACCGAAAGATCCAGGGTCTTACCGGCAAAGCTCCCAATGACCTGATCCGGGACTTACGAATGGACAAAGCATGGTCGCTGCTCAAGCGTAAATCCGGGAATATTTCTGAAATCGCTTTCGAGGTAGGCTTCAGCAACCCTTCCTATTTTGCGAAATGCTTTGCCAGGAAATTCGGCTGCCCTCCATCAAAATTTACAGCCATCGCGTCAACCTCTTGATGCTTATCGAAAGCGTTTTTCACCGCAGGGGCACGAAGGCGCAAAGGAGGCACAGAGTTTCCGCTAATTGACTGAACAAGAGTTGCTCTCCGCTTTAGATTTCCACTGCGCCTCCTTAGCGCCCCTGCGCCTCTGCGGTGAAATCGGATTTACGTGAATCAATAGTTGTATGATTTGATCAGTTTTTTGCAGCCCGATTGTGCAGCAGAAACGTTGGAATCAAACCTGAACCAACAGTACTATCATTTGATCAGTTTTTGGTAGACGGTTACTGAAATAGATACATCCTTTGTCTGTCGATTAAAACGGATAGTGTCCATCAAAAACCTAAATCATACCATTATGAAAAACACAAGCTGGATTATTCTTTCCCTTACGGTTTTATCAGGTGCTTGCAGCAATGCGATCAAAGAGGAATCACAGTCGGCGGCCATCGCTACAGAACCAACCAAAACAAGGCAACTTTTCATGGACGTTCATAACCTCGAACCCGGAAAGGTTACGTTCGAAGCAGTAGCCGGTGCTCATCAAAAAGACCTTGCTACACAAGGCAAGTATGACGTCAGTTTTATCAAGTACTGGGTTGACGAAACGAAGGGCAAAGTATATTGTCTTGCAGAGGCAGAAGATTCGGCCTCTGTCTATCGGACGCATAAAGAGGCGCACGGATTGGTTCCCGATCTTGTCAGTCCGGTAACCGATGGTCCGGAGGCGAACATAAGCAACGCCCAGAACTTGTATTTTGACGTCCATCATTTGGGCGCCGGAAAAGTGACAGCCCAAGCCGTGGCTGACGCGCACGCCAAAGACCTGGCCGTGCAGAAGAAGTACGATGTCAATTTTATTAATTATTGGGTCGACGAAAAATCAGGGGTGGTCGTGTGTTTGTCAGAAGCACATGATCCTCAAGCTATCATCAAAACACATACCGAGGCGCACGGCCTTGTTCCCGATGAAGTTCACAAAGTGAAGCAAGGAGAATAGAGTTATTCAAATTATTTTTTGAAAACTATTTTTCTGGCAAAACTATTTCCGCCATGGGAGAGGATAAGAATAAAAATTCCTTCCTCCATGGTGGAATTATTTCTTGAGCCCAGGTCAAGGGTAACCGTTTTCCTGCCCTGCAAAAGGCTATCATCATAAACGGCAATAATCTCTTCCCCCAGGAGATTCTCGACCACGATTTTAGCCGGGTACGTACTCTCATTCTCGTATTGGACGTTGAGTTGTCCCTTCGTGGGATTTGGAAAAACCGTCAGGCCATCCTCTCCCGGTTGCCCAGGTAGGCCGGTAATGGTATTGCCCGGGCTAACATCCTCCGTTCTAAAATAGAACGGTGCGGACCAATCTGATGAAATGCCATTAAAATTTCCATTCACTCTCCAGTAATAATCGACGGAAGGGCTTAAGCCGGATACCTGGGTCTCATTTTGATTAACCGTCATCGTCGCAAAAATCGAATTGAACCCGGCATCTTTTGCGATTTGAAAATCGTAATAGGCCGCAAAAACATCGGTCCAGATGAAGTCTATGGTTAATGCCTGATCCGTCATGGTATTGCCAGGCTGTCTCAACAGCGGTGCATCCATTCGCTTCGTGGTGAATGCAAAACTCGCCGGCCAATCAAATAAATAGGAATCGCCTAGCCCGCGCACCCTCCAATAAAACTTTTGCATTGGCCATATATGCAGGACGATGGCGAACGTGTCGCTCGTAGTGATGTCGGTGAAAAGGGAGGAGAAATCCTCTAACATTGAGGCCTGAAGGTTATAGACGTTTGCGTAAGGCGATTGAGCCCATGTAAAAACAACATCGCGCACCTGGTCAACCGTTCCATCCTGGGGAGCGACCAGTGTGATCATTCCACGGGCATAAAGTGAGGTGGTAAACTTTTCAGCGTCTGACCAAGGGCTGGTCGTCAATACATAATTTGCGCGTACTCTCCAATAGTAATCGGATTGGCCATCCAGCAACGCCGGAAACGTGCAGGCTGCAGTGGACGCTGCCATTTCATGGTCCGGTAGAGAAAAATCATTCGTCTTTGAAAGTTGCAGCGTGTAGCCTATCGCCTCGTCGATTGGGCTCCAGGTGAAGAGGGTATTGGTTGGAATCTCAGTTGCCTGGGCTGCCGGTTGGATCAGAAATGGTTTGGCCATGGGGACGGGGTTGGGATTTTCTCCAACAAGAAATGCCGGTTCGAGCGTGTACATCAGGGAATTCCCGGCCGTATCCGTTGTCTCGATTTTTATTGAATAAAATCCCTCCGGAAGATTGGATAAAGATGCTGCGCGGTCTCGGAAAGCGGGAGCATCCAACGGAACGCTGATCCAGGTAGTATCGCCCGTTTTTCGCATCCAGAAATTAACTGTAAAGGGTAACTCCTCATTCCAGCACCACAACCCCCGGAGTGGACAGCCACTGTCGGTGATGCTGAAGCCAACGGTTGCCGTGCTGCCTACAGCAATTTGATCGGTTGAACCGTTGGAGGAGTTCAGCGTGAGGTCCACAATTTCAGGAGGACTTTTATCTACCAAAGAGGTGTTGAAATGAAGTTCCGCGGTAGCCTTTCCAAAGCGGCCTCTTACCTGATAGTCTTCATAGGTCGCGCGAAGCGCATACACACCTGGCGTAAGGGGATGAAATATTCTGCTTTCCCACTCTTGATAAAAATTATTGGAAATACTGTCTCTTTTAATCACGGCGTTATTAGAAAGCAGTTCAAACTTTACCTTGCCCTTTTCCTTTTCGCCCAGGGAGCGGATAAAGTATCCGGAGAACACCTGTGGATTGCAGTACGCCATGGTGTCGGAAGAGATGATATCGGCACTCCACCGCAGGAGCGAATTGCCAAGGGTATAATTAAAAGGATTGACTCCCTTGAGCCGGGTAAATTCGAATGTGGAGAGGGGGGCATGGAAGGAAATAGAGTCATTTTTGTAAACACTTATGCCCGCGGTTTCCCAGGAATAATCGGGAGAATTGATTCCCGGTGTGAATCGCTCAATAGCATGTAGAAAACGGCTCGAGGGATCTTTCTTCTGATAGAGATACTTGAAATCCCGGAGGAGGCTAGTGGGGTACGTAGTCCAGGTCGTAAAATAGATCCAGCTATAGCCGGCACTCATATAATGAGTCAAACCATAATTCATTTCCGGTTGCCGGGGAAATGAATAATTAACCTGCAGAAATCCATTCGGATCATTGCTGAGTACCCGGTTTTGGTTGATCCCTCCTGCAACCGTAATGACCGGATTATAGAACTTGTCTTTCAAGGGGCTTACAAAATCACTTAGCTGATAATCAATTTGATAAGAATCAGAAACATCATTGATGAACATGGTATCCAGCGCGACGAAGTAGGCCGTAAAAAAAAGGTTCTTGCGTTGCAGAAATGTCATTCCCCGGTATCCCGATAAGTTTGTTCCGAGTGAAGTTCCGTTCTCATCGACAGGCTTGAAAAGTAACCTGTTTTTGGCATCGGCTTTATCGAACGTCAGCACCGAAGGGGAAGGGGACACACCCTCCTTTGCTACCCAGTGGTTCCAGTACATACCGACAATGTCATAGGTTCCCTCGGGTACAAAGAGCTGAATATCCGGGGAGGTAACGCTCATAAATTTGAAGTAGGTTGGACTGCTTGTCTCGCCCACCACCAGATTGTCCGGGAACACGCCGGTAAAATGGAGATTCAAAGAGTTGGAGTTGATGAATGTCACCGGAAGGCTGGCTGATTTTGATGCCGATGACGCAAGGATATTTCCGACATAAACGTTTGGGAACCCTATCAGCGGTAATAAACCCGGGTTAATGCTCACCGTAAGGTCAAATACACCAGACTCTCCTGCGGCCATTGTCATCGAAGTAACGCTAAGCGCAGCCGTCACCGCCGGGTTATTCAAGTCTCCGGTGGTTTGAAGGGAGATACTTTGAGCTTGGTTGGATAGGTTGTTGATTTGGATTTTAAATTCCCTGGTCCATTGGCTTACGCTCCTGTCTACCGGGCCCAGACTGAGCGAACCGGGTGTCAACGAAAAGTCGGCCTGCGCTGCCTGAAGCACATCTATTCGTCCCATTCCCTGATCCCACACAGATTGACCCAGATTCTTTGCCGTTTGCATCAGTACACCTTTCATCACATCTGGAGACCAATCAGAATGTAACGATTTCAACAACGCAACGGCGCCCGTCACCTGGGGCGTTGCCATGGAGGTGCCGCTCATTTTCTGGTACCGGCCGCCGACAACGGAAGAATTGACATCTACACCCGGCGCGACA
>DATHFS010000590.1:0-6749 GCA_035317975.1 Cyclobacteriaceae bacterium
AGATCTGCGGGAAACAATTTCTCGTAAATCTGCGCGATCTGCGGGAAACTAATTCAACCGCAGCGGTGCCACCATCGTGAACTCCGGTATATTCACGGAAAACTTGGTTCCGTCGACGATGCGTTCCATCTCGTAAGTGCCTGCCATTTTTCCGATCCCTGACTTCAGATTGCAACCGGACACGTATTGATGGACCTGGCCCGGTTCCAGGACCGGCTGCTGGCCTACAACGCCTTCGCCCTCCACCTCCCGGGAAACAAACCCGGCATCATAAATATGCCAGTGTCTTCGCATAAGCTGAATGGTGAAGTCGCTCTGATTTTCAATCGTAATGCGGTACGTAAATACATAGTGGTATTGACTGGGGCTGGAATAGGAGGGCTGATATTCCGTCTCCACCGTCACGCGCACGCCTTGAGTTATTTCGGTCAACATTCAATCAAAAATATCAAATTTTTCTATTTTACACCCAATACATTCGTCACTCCCCCGAAAATTACCCTATGCCAGCCAATGTGAAAATAGCCCCCTCCTGGAAAGCCCGATTGGAAGGGGAATTTGAAATGCCTTATTTTCAACAGCTTACCCGGTTTATTAAGTCGGAATATGCATCGGAACTGGTGTATCCTCCTGCAAAAGAGATCTTTCGGGCCTTTGATTCATGCGATTTTGAGACATTAAAAGTGGTGATTATCGGGCAAGACCCCTACCATGGGGAAGGACAGGCCAATGGCCTGAGTTTCTCCGTTCACGAAGGCGTTAAAATTCCCCCTTCGCTGGTCAATATTTTCAAAGAAATCCAGCAGGATTTAGGAAAGCCGGCTCCCCCAAACGGGGACCTGGGTCGATGGGCCAGGCAAGGGGTGCTCATGCTCAATGCCACCCTCACGGTGCGCGCCTCTTCCCCGGGATCGCATCAGAATAAAGGGTGGGAAATTTTTACAGATGCAGTCATCAAAATGATTTCAAAAGAAAAAGAGAACATTGTCTTCATCCTCTGGGGCGCCTACGCGCAAAAAAAGGGAGAGGTCATCGACCGCAATAAACATCTTGTTATCCTGTCACCACATCCTTCCCCTTTTTCAGCCGACCGGGGTTTTTTTGGTTCCAGACCTTTTAGTAAGACGAATGATTATTTGAAGAGTAAGGGGTTGACGTGGATTGATTGGTGAATCAATTTAGAATTAATGAATCAACTTAAAAAATCTACTAAACCGGACCTTATGTAAAAGGTCCCCATACTTATTAAGCGAAAGCCATATAAAAAACGCTTTCCCAACAATGTGGTCCTCCGGAACAAAGCCCCAGTACCGGGAGTCAAGGGAGTTATGGCGGTTGTCGCCCATCATGAAATAATAATTTTGATGGAATGTATACTCGGTGAGCTCTTTACCATCAACGAATAATTTCCCTTCTTTCACTTCAACTGAACTGTTGTGATCGTAGAGCCGGATCGTTTCACCATAAAACGCGAGGGTCGAGTCATTTACGGCGATCGTCATGCCTTTTTTAGGGATCACGATAGGCCCAAAGTTGTCTCCATTCCAGGGACCGTACTTCGACTGTGGGAAAATGCGCTGGTCAGGACCTTCGTGGGTGCGGTAATCATCTTCTACGGCAGTGATGTAGGGTACGGATTTCAGTTCGTCCGCTTTGGCATGCGTGAGGAACATTTGGTAGACCGCTTTGTCGGATTCCGGTCGACCCAAAAAAGTGTAATCATCCGGGTCGAGCCCCAACTTGGTGAAATTGCGTTCATTGATCTCATCTTTGGCGGTCACCAGATAACTGAACTGCATATCCTCAGGGTTTTTCAGGGGGATGCCATTGACGATGACCTGGCGTGCTTTCACCTCCAGCCGGTCGCCCGAAATTCCTACACAGCGTTTAATATAATTTGTTTTCAGATCGATCGGATAGTCCTTCCCTTCATTCAGCTCCTTCGGCGGTACATTGAAGACGACGACATCCTCCCGCTTTACGTGTGTAATTCCGGGAAGACGATAAGAGGGCAGTTCGATCCACGGCAAATAGGAAGGAATCTCCGTGAACCAGATCTTCTGGTGGGTCAGCGGAAGTTGAAGGGGTGTTTTGGGTGTTCTCGTTCCATAGTGAAACTTACTGACGAAGAGAAAATCACCCACGAGCAGCGAATTCTCCATAGAAGGAGTAGGGATGGTGTAGGCCTCCATAATAAGCCAACGGATGAGGGTGGCTGCCACTACGGCAAAGACAATAGCGTCGGCCCATTCGTGCACAGGAGTTTTTTGTATGATCGGGAGGTCATCCAGCTTACCCAGGTATTTCACGTCGGCTTTGAATCCCAGGTAAGGCAAGTAGATAAACCATGCAAAAACAGTGACCACCTGGCTCCAGATGGAGTTCTTCCCCAGGCACTTGAGCAGGTCGAAGAGCAGGACATAAATGACAATCACATTGATGACGGGGATAAATAGATAGAATACCCACCACCAGGGCTTGCCCACGATCTTGATAAGATAATAATCGGCGTAAAGGGGGATAAGGGATCTCCACCCCTCCACACCCGCTTTTTCAAATATTTTCCAATAGCCTACCGTGGTACTTATCCAAATGAGCAGAAACAAAATCACGATCCAGTTCACGCAGTATGAAATTTAAAAGGTGCAAAGAAAGCCATTTTTTTATTGTACTTCCTAAAATTGGAGAAAGTCATTCATGCCCAGAATCCCCTTTTTGTCCCGGATCCATTCTGCTACGAGCACGGCGCCGAGCGCAAAACCCTCACGCGTGTGGGCCGTGTGCCTGATTTCGATGTCATCGACGGCAGATTGATATTTCACCACATGGATGCCCGGGGCCGGGTCGATACGAAAGGAGTGAATGGAAATCGCTTCGTCCGGAAGGTCTTTTCCGGTAGCCCACTTCTTTTTTCTCTTCAGATTCTTCATTACTCCCTGCGCTAATGTAATGGCTGTGCCGCTGGGGGCGTCTTTTTTTTGGGTGTGATGGGTCTCGTCGATGGTGACGTTGTATTCCGGATACCGGTCCATCAATCCGGCCAGGTATTCATTAAGCCTGAAAAAGAGGTTGACACCCAGGCTATAGTTGGACGAATAAAAAAGAGTTCCCTTATTCCGGGCGCACTCCTGTTCGACTTCTTCCTTTTTGTCCAGCCATCCTGTCGTTCCACAAACAACGGGAATTTTTTGTTCGATGCACTGGAGAATATTTTTAACGGCTGCTTCAGGCTGACTGAATTCAACTGCCACATCGGCCCTGGGAAAGGGTGGACGGTCGCCCACGTCTATCCTTCCTGCAATCTCATGCCCGCGGGACAGAGCAATCGTCTCGATGGCATGTCCCATTTTTCCATAACCGATTAAAAGGATTTTCATTAAGTCTATTTAGAATCTAGATTCGGGGTTACCCTTCACTTCCTTATTCTAAATTCCTCATTCAATATTCAGAATTCAAATTTTGATTATTGAATAAGGAATAATGAATTTAGAAGTTAGTCCCGTGTTTCCGGATTGCTCCCCACAATATAAGGTATTAAGTTATTTGTCAAAACTTAATGATCAATGCCACCCCCGAGCTCCTCCCCAACATACTATCCTGGATCATCCGCGGCTCGAAGTGGGCTTGCAGTTTCGGATTAAGGTCAAACTCTTTTAAATGTGCATCGACATGTGCATCGACCATTTGTAAGATGTACATCAGACCGCTTAGAACTAAAAAGTAATCGCGCTGCCGTCGGGCCTGATCAACAATGGACCGGAGCTGGTCCGGGGGCAATCCGCTGGGGACGATGGCTTTGGGGTCATTGATCTTGATGAACAATTCATGCTTGTATTTCACATACGCTGTCTGATAGAAGAGCACCGTGTTGATCAGTAACCCAAGGCCCCCGTAAACCAGGGGAAGCTTCCAATACTTCTTATTGTATACCTGGCCACTGCCCGGAAGCACGGCGGCGAATAAAAGCGCTTTGCGCGGGTCAAACCGGTTCGCATAGGACCGGATGGAATCGACTGGCTGATTACTATTGATCAGGGTGGTGTCGGTGACGACTACTTTGACCGTAGTGTCCGCCTTCTCCTGGGCCAACCCTTCGAAGCAAAGTCCCGCGAAAAGAAACACCAACGCAATTCTGATCATGCCTACACCTTGAGTATATCCAGGATGCGGTTGAGATCTTCAACCGATAAAAAGGGTATTTTGATCTCCCCCTTCCGTCCGTTACTCTTTATACTAACTTTCGTGCCAAAATGTGAAGATAACTTGGTTTGTAAATTATTCATTTCCCTGGAAGGCGCCGTTGCTTCCCCTTTGGCGGCTTCCGGATTTTTGGAAGTTCCGCCCGACACCTGGCGGGCGAGTTCCTCCACCTGCCGTACCGACAGCTCTTCCTTAAGGGTCTGCTTGAAAATGAAAAGCTGGGTGTCGGGATTCTCCACGCTGATGATCGCCCGGGCATGTCCCATGGAAAGTTTGTCGTCGCGCAGCGCGATCTGAATGTCGGGAGGAAGTTTCAGTAAGCGAAGGTAATTGGTCACCGTCGAGCGGTTCTTCCCAACGCGGTCACCCAGTTCTTCCTGCTTCAGGTTGCATTCCGAAATAAGGCGCTGGTAGCTCAGGGCGACTTCAATGGGATTCAGGCTCTCGCGCTGGATATTTTCGATCAGCGACATCTCCAGCATTTCCTGATCATCGGCCTGGCGGACATAGGCCGGGATCCTTGCGAGTCCGGCCAGTTTAGCGGCCTGGAACCGCCGCTCACCGGAGATCAATTGATATTGGTTCCGCGACAATCGTCGTACCGTGACAGGCTGAATGATCCCGTGGACTTTGATTGATTCAGCGAGTTCGCCCAGGGCTACCTTATCAAAGTGCTGACGGGGTTGAAACGGATTGACTTCGATCTCCAGAACGGAGATGTCATTCATTCCCGAAGCGGGCACTCCTGGTTCATCCAGGTGGGTGGTTTCCGGAGTATCGCTGAGAAGCGCACTCAGTCCGCGGCCTAAACCTTTTTTCTTGCTCATTTTGAAAAACCGTTTTTGTCCAGGATCTCATGGGCCAAATTCAGGTAACTGAGTGCTCCTTTGCTTTCTGCATCGTGAACGATCACGGGCAGACCAAAGCTGGGCGACTCGCTCAGTTTTACATTGCGAGGGATGATCGTATGAAAGGCAATGTTCTTGAAATGCGTTCGGACTTCCTCCACCACCTGGTTTCCCAGGGATGTTCTGGAATCGTATAGAGTCAGCAGGATCCCCTCAATTTCCAACTTGGGATTCAACCTGGTCTGAATGATCTTGATGGTATTCAGCAATTTCCCCAATCCTTCCAACGCAAAGTACTCGCACTGGACCGGGATAATCACGGAGTCGGCGGCCGTCAAGGCATTGATGGTGATCAGACCCAGCGAAGGCGAGCAATCGATGATCATGAAATCGTAGTCGTCCTTGATCTTATACAGGGCGTCGCGCATTTTTTCCTCCCGCCGTTCGATACTCACCATCTCCACTTCGGCCCCGACCAGGTCGATGTGTGAGGGGAGGATATCCAGGAACTTCAGGTCATTTTTCAAGATCGTCTTTCTTGGGTCGAGGCCCTCGATCATACTTTCATAGATGCCGGCTTTGACATCATTGGGATTGATCCCCAATCCCGAAGTGGAATTAGCCTGGGGGTCGGCATCGACGAGCAACGTCTTGCATTCCAGCACAGCAAGACTGGCGGCCAGGTTGATGGCGGACGTAGTCTTGCCAACGCCTCCTTTTTGATTTGCTATCGCGATGATTTTACCCATTGTACGGCTAATAAACAATCAGTTAAAAAAAATCCCGGTGTTTAAACCGGGAGACAAATATAGGGTTTTTAACCGCAGAGGCGCGGAGGCGCAAAGAAAACGCAGAGTTTGGGTATGTTTTAACCGCGGAGGCACGAAGGCGCAAAGAAAATAAGTTCTCCGCGCCTCCTTTGCGCCCCTGCGCCTCCGCGGTTTACCCTTTCGTCTTCTTCCGCGCCTCTTCCCCCGCCTTCATTGCATCTTGCAGCTTAGCCATGAAACTTGATTTTTTGCCCGTGCCCGTTGCCGCCTTTCGCCGGTTGTTCTCCATGATCTGTTTGATCTTATCCTCGTCCACAAACCTCCGGATAATCGCTTGCTGACCAAAGGTCACGAGGTTGGAGACGAAATAATAGAAACTGAGTCCGGCGGAAAAATTATTCAAAACAAACATGAAAATCACCGGCATGATGTACGACATCGACTTCATGGGTCCCTGCACTGAACTGATCTGGTTGTTCTGCCAGGTATAGACCAGGGTGGAGGCCGTCATCAGCAACACAAACAGACTCACGTGGTCGCCATAGAAGGGGATCGAGAATGGCAAATTCAGAATCGAGTCATACGTGGAGAGGTCTTCGGCCCACAGAAAATGTTTTTGGCGCAATTGAATGGATACCGGGAAGAAATAAAACATGGCAAACAGGATCGGCATCTGAAGCAGGAGGGGGATACACCCGCTAAAGGGGTTTACTCCTGCCTGCTGGTATAATTTCAACTGGTCTTGCTGCGTCTGCGTCATGTTGTCGCCATTCTTTTCTTTGATGGCGTCCAGTTCCGGCTTCAACAGTTTCATCTTGGCCATCCCCATATAGGAAGTATAGGAGAGGGGTGTGAGGAGCAGTTTTACAAAAAGGACCAACAGGATAATGATGATCCCATAATTGGATATGTAGTTCTGCAGGAAATTAAA
>DATHFS010000591.1:0-12154 GCA_035317975.1 Cyclobacteriaceae bacterium
AAACCCTTCATCTACACCTGTATCTCTGCACGGACTACCATCCTGCAATCTCAAATAAGGGTCAGGTACTTCACCCATTGCGATAAATTTCGGATCGCCGGTAACGTTCCCATAAGTCGGTTGCTCGGTCACATTGTAGAGCATGTTATTCATTGCTTCAATACTTTCTAATATGACCCTATTTCCTTCTTGATCCACACCCCATTTTAATAAAAGATGCGAAGGGCCGGTAGCATCAGAATCAAAAAAAATGTTATTTTTTATTTTAATGTTACTTATTACAATGCTTCTTGAATCCTTTGAATAAAAATAAAAACAATGAAAATCACTATTTCTGGCTACTGAACTCGTGTTGTTATAAAAGTCTACTGAATCGAGGCTGAATTCAGCGCGGAGCAAATGACATTCAACATCAACAGGAGCATCAAGATGATAGAATATATTATGGTGAATTTTCCATCCTTTCGCTGGAATCCCATCTTTGTTGGAGAAATAAATACCATACTGCCCACCATTAAAGTAATTATGATCAATCTCGACATGGTTTTGAACCAGCTCCAGGGCATAATAACTCTGACCCGCTGTCAACGGAGGCTGGATAAAGTCATTGTCATGTATCCAAACTGATATAATGCTTCCCTCATTGGGGCTGACATTATTAACAAGGGAAACATTGTTATTAAACGTGTTCCCGTAAATCTCACAATTTGACAGTATGGCAAGCTGCCATTCCACCGCGATATTAGGAGGTACCGCCCCATCATTATATACTCCTTGCGGATTACAGGTAAATTTGCTGTTGTAAAGCTTTACGTTGGTTAATTCATTTTGAGGAGTAATGGAAGGATGCGGGATTGCCGCTTTCATACCATAGCCGTAGGGGTTTTTATTCATTCCTTCTAAAATAGTAAGGTTGTAAAAGTCTGTATTCGTAAGATTGGACACCTGAATTGCACCGCTTTGGAAGCCTGGAGATGCCCAGGCGCAGTTCTCAAATTTGCTATCGTGGAGCGATGAGTTGTTTATCCTCCATAGCCATATCCCCATAAAGTAAGTATTACGTATCTTAAGGTGGTGAATATCCACCTTACTCCGGTTGTTAACATATATTCCACCCCAACCCTGCTTCGTTCCATCTGTTTGGCGAACTCCATCAATCTGGAAATTCTTCAATACCTGGGTCGTTGCATTTGCTCCATCTTCAAGCCATATTAAGGTCTTTCCGAATTCATAGGGCGAGTCTGGATAATTGGCTGGATCATAGTACATGCTATCGGGAAACTTAAATATGGTTTGAGCACTATCCGCTCCAACCAGGTGAATTCCAGCCAGTAGGTTTAGCTGACTGCCGAATGTGTAAGTACCCGCAGCCACGCGGACAGTATCGCCTGGCACTGCCTTGCTTACTGCATAGTGCACCGTACGGCACGCACTTGTCGTACAATCACCGGAATCACTTCCCCCCATAGCCACTTTTCGGTCCGTTGCTGTCAACGTAAGGCCCATCGGCAATAATGCGATGACCAAAAGGAATCCTTTCAAAGTAATCTTCTTCATAACATTTGGGTTTTTCATTGTACTTGACGAAAAAGTATCTTAGTTAGTAAATGCCCGATCCATCTCATGAAAAGGAATCAACTCGGTGCAAATTGCCCGTTGATTCACGGAGCGAAACAAAATTATATTCCATAGAATTTCAATAACAGAGATCATTGCTTAGCAAAACAGAAATCATGGAATGGACTATTTTTTTGGGTACCTATTACCTGAATGTTCGCGATTTTTCCATAGGGAAAGTGGTAAAGACCAGACTTCATTGAAATGTCATTTTTTTATCGGATGATGACAAAAATCATTGATTTAAAGCCCTGATCCTCATAAAATTGCGGTTATAAATTACAGAAAAATGAAGATGCTATTTAAAGCCAACGACTATTCTAACGAAGCTTATATCGGTAGTCAGTTCCGCAGGCGGCGGTTTCAGTTTTTTACACAGAAGCTAAAAAACCTCAAAAAACCGGTCAAGGTACTGGACATTGGAGGGACAGTTGATTTTTGGCTCAATGAAAATTTCCAAACACTTGGGGACATTGCGATCACCATTGTCAACTTGAGAGTAGAAGGACCGGGGCATCCTGCCATTAAAGTTATTGCGGGAGATGCTTGTCATCTTGATCAATTCCGGGACAACGAATTTGATGTCGCCTTTTCAAATTCACTAATTGAACATTTATTCACATTAGACAATCAACGAAAAATGGCAAAGGAAGCCATGCGGGTGGCAAAACACTATTTTATTCAAACCCCGAACAAATACTTTCCGATCGAACCGCATTTTAAATTTCCACTTTTCCAGTTTCTGCCGGATGGGCTTAAACTATTTCTACAAACAAAGACTTCGATCATCAACGGCGTCCGGTATGAAAAAGAGTATGCAGAGACAATCATTAAAGAAATCAGGCTCCTTTCCCGGGCCGAATTAAGCAACCTCTTTCCGAACAGCAATTTATATACTGAACGGTTCTTAGGATTTTCCAAATCCTTTATTGTTCACAATTTACCGGACACACCAAATACCATAACACCGCAAGAGCCTGCCCGCCCCGCATCCCACACGCTCTCCGGGCGGCCAGACTCTCAAATATCCATGGCCTCCTGATCCCCGGATCGGACCACATTCCGCGCTACTTTATCCAATATCCGGCAATCCTCCGGAGGTAGCCTGTTACTAATGAAGCCGGGAGATCTTTTCTGGGGCAATTTCTCAATGCATAGAGTGTAAAATTTCTCAGGTTTCCACCGCCCCTGATCCCGAATAAATGATCCAGATAATTCCTGAGCGTTTTTGATTTCCTTATTTTATGGTCTCCCCCTTCTTCGGGGTAGGTGTACAGGGTAGCATCGTAATTACAATAGATCTTAAACCCGTTTCTTCTTGCTGTGTGTGTAAAATCATAGTCGGCCATGTAGTGCGGCAGCTCCTTTTCTTCAAAAAGGCCGATGATCTCGAAAGCCATTCTGGGAATCAGGAGGCCGCGGGCCGGATAGAGTGAAACCTCATGCAATCCCTTCTGCTCTTCTTTCCTCAGCTCATCCAGCAGGTACCGTGATGTACTCCATTTCCAGTCGATCCACTCACCGCCGTAATAGGGCCTCTTTGTTTTCAGGTCGACATCCAACGCGCCGAGGAGTGCGTTCGGTGTTTGATTCGCCCAAAAAAGCATTTTCTCCAGGAAGTTTTCTGATGCGACCGTATCATTATTAAGGGTTAACACGTAATCGGCACCCAGCAACAATGCCCTCGTGATACCCAAATTAATGGCCGCTGTCCAAAACAAATTTCCATCCCCTTGTAAGACAATAACATCAGGGAACTCGGAACGAAGCATTTCCGCGGTTCCGTCAGTAGAGCCATCGTCTACCACAATGGTACGATGCCCCACCACCGTCTGACGCTGCAATGAACGCAAGCAATCACGCGTAAATTCTTTTCGGTTATGAACCGGGATGACGATATACACCATGGCAATAGCCTGTTGTAATGCTTGTGTTCTAACGCCCGGGTCGCCGGAGGCTGAAACAGGAAATAATTTCTCCGGTCTGTTTCCAGACAAGACCGAATGTCGTGCGATAGCCATCTTCTCTTCGTTTGATAATTTTTTTTCCGATATTCTGGAAGGGTACTTCAACTACATGATAGGTAATCGTGGATCCCAATGTGGTCAGCGATACCAGGAGGCAGAATCGCAGCGCAAAGTTGATCACTGCCAGGTACACGGTATCAGTAGGAATAAAGTCTACACAGTGGAGCCGGGTCAACCAATACAGGACGGCGAAATGAATCAGGTACATGCTATAACTGATTCTTCCAAAATAGACCGTTACTGGATTGACCAGCGCATAGAACTCCTTCAGGGACAGTGCATAACCCAGAACAATAAAGGCAATTCCAAACTGCACGTGTACCGGAAATATGAAATTCGAATGGGTGGCCAATTGAGTCAAAAACAGTATGGAGAGCGTGAATACAACAAGGGGCGCAACACGCCATTCGCTGCGGGGGGTAGCGACAAGAAAGTAAAAAACCATGCCACAGGCGAAGACCGGCAATTGGTTCGGGAGATAAAAAAACAAATATTCGTTCCAGAGGCGGTCAAATGCGATCAGGGGAAATCGGAGCAGCACAAGTTGTAAGCCCATGCGCAAAACAAGTGAGAAAATAAAAAACAGAACGGATTGATTCAGATTCCTTATTCTGAAAAACAAAAACGGGACCATGCAATAAAAAAACATTTCTACTGCAACCGACCAACCACCCGGCACCAGGCTCGTAATCCAATACGGGTTGAGCCCGTTCACAAAAAAAACATTCGAAACGATATTCCATGTTGATACTTCCGTAACATCGCCCAGAAAATACCGTGCCCCCAATCCATTCTGATACAGGTAGTAAACAATGCCAATGTAATACAGGGGAGCAATTCTAAAAAAACGCCGGATAAAGAAATTGGTCTTGTGATATGCTTCCTCCTCACGCCGGCCGGCATAGGTTAAAAAGATCGTAAACGCGCTGGCGAGAAAGAATAGCTGGACTCCCTTGGAACCGTTCAGGATGATGTTTTGCAGGAAGGAAGGATAGTGGTTTGTTCCTGCCTGCCCGCAATGAACGAGGAGCACCGCAAGGCTGGCCATTCCCCGGAGGGCGTCAACATATTTCAGTTTTTTCCCTGTTGCCAGTTCCAAAGTGGAGGCGTTAAGCATTATTTATCAATTATTAGCCAACGTGACCGGGTGAGTGACGGGGGGATTTAGGGTATCGGGCGGGTGAGCCCGCTCTTTGGATGGATGTGTTATTAACACATTCGACAAGAGTAAGGCGAAAATAACAGAGCCCGAGGCTTCCAAATAAACAAATGTGTCTACCTCCAGAATGAAAAGGAGAAATACCCCCACCGCAAAAAATATTCCCATTTCGTCTCCATTCCGGTATTTCTTCCTGTAATAGACAAACAGTTGATAAAACAGGATCATATAAATCGCAAAGCCTACGATTCCCTGACACACCAGGATCTCAAAGGAACTGCTGTGAAGATGCAAATGATGATAGTCCCGTATGTCGGAATTCCAGAGTTTGGCAACATCCGATATCAGGCCCAGAAAATAATGACCTTTGTAGCCGTTCCCGAGCCAGAGCCCCTGTTGATCCCCGGTTAACCAATTCATTGCGTTACGCCAGATAAATGCTCTGCCATTGAAGGTAGTCACATCTTCTATGTCGACTCTTTTCAATATGGACACGAAAAAAGGCAGCGACAGAATCTGATAAAGGATCATGCCGGAATTAAGGAGAATCGGTACCGTAAACAAGGAACCAACAAACAACCCTCTCGTTTTTTCAATCAGTTTGAATGCAAGAAGAAGTGCGACAAATAGAAATATCAAAATGTTGATCCGGGAATTGATCATAAAAAGCAGCGTCAGATTGACCATAAAGTAAGCCCCCAGGCAAGAAAGCCGGAAGGGGTCATCCAGGCATTTCGACATGTAATAAATGATCATGAGATTGAGAATGGCCAGGATACAGGCCCCGCTGTAAAACCCGTCTAAAAAGGGGAAATTCACCCGCCCTTCGATACTATGGATCTCATTGGTTAGTCTCAACCCGTAGAATCCGATCATGTTTATTAACAATAATAAACTTAAGCTGATAAAGGCCAGCTTCGGAATCCTGCCCTCCTGATCCTCATTGTACAGGGCGACAATGATGAACGCATGCACGGGGGTAGCTATCAGAAAGCACTTTGCGATCGTCATCGGCAAATTATCTTCCGGCAAGTTGTTGCTTAGCGCCCTGAATAAAGACACAATCCCGGTCAGCAGGTATAACCAGGTTAAAATAAAGTAGCGATTTGCTTTAATCTGGAATTCCTTCTTATACAGGATATCGATGAAATAAAAAAGGATGATCAGCAGGTGCGCAGAAATAGAGACTATGAAGCCGGTGGTAGGGCTCTTGGCTCCCGATATATAGGTACCGATCCCATAAATGGGGAAACTGATGACGAATAGAAAATTGATGATATCTCTTTTGTAGAACACGAATTCTCTCTTTACGACTGATTTTCCAACATGCGCGGTTCCGGTCTCAACCGGATGTCCTTGCTCCGGGTTGTCAATTGCATACGCTTCTGAAATAATAGCTTCACTATTTCAAGGACGAGGTTCGGTATAAGCCGCTTTAGATTCGATTTTATTCTCGTTGTCCTCGAACTGCAAACCTCCGTAAAGTACCAATGATCCCTCTGCCTCGACACCATGGTGAACTCCGGGTGGGTGAGAGGAAAAACCATTTCATCCAGCTTGAGATCATGCCCTATTCCATCCGGGTTCTTCGTGTTGGTGGCATCTCCTCCAAATCCCAAATTGGTTACTAAATTCCTTTCCGGAACGATGATCAGACCTGAATTAATTTTGCATATAAATTGCCATTGGTAATCCCAAACGG
Organism: Cyclobacteriaceae bacterium; assembly: GCA_035317975.1. Taxonomy (GTDB): domain Bacteria; phylum Bacteroidota; class Bacteroidia; order Cytophagales; family Cyclobacteriaceae; genus ELB16-189. Next base: position 6,506 of record DATHFS010000591.1, read on the forward strand.
TCCTTCGGCTCGTTACTTCATCGCCGGTGTGCATCTTCTTGAAAATATAATTGAAATGATCGCGCTCATAGTTGTAATCATAGTGACCATCGAGGTATCGCTTGTCCGTGATTTCATTATAGTGCTTCATCTCATAATCGTACAGCTTCCAGGCGCGGCGCCAGGTGGCCCATCCCCAGATATAAATCATGTCAGAGAAAAAATAGGAGTATTCGCCCCTTGTATTTCCTTTCTCAAAGTTGTTGCCGCCGATTTCCATGATCCGCGTATCATACCTGTACCGCTCTAATAACTCGGCACAAAAGGGAAAAAAATCAGGGGAAGGCAGGCAATCGTCTTCCAGGATGATTCCCTCCGTTTCGTGTTCAAAAAACCAGCTGATCGCTGACGAAGGCCCTTTGCCGCACCCCAGGTTTTCGTTTCTGAATAATTTCGTCACATCGCACTCCCAGTCGATCACGCTCGCAATTTCCCGCACCTCCCTGCATTTTTCCACGTCCTCTTTTCTGTTAGGACGGGGGCCATCGGCGGCGATATACAATTTCGCCGGTCTTATTTTTCGAATGGCCTCCATTACTTTTCGAGTGGTCTCTGGTCTGTTGAAAATCAAAAACAACACGGGCGTCGTAAAGGGGACGTTAGAACGTGGGCTGTTCATTTCAATCTTGCTTTATGGGTGAAATTTTCATTCCTAAGGTATTCTTGATTTTAGAAAGGATATTGTCTTTCATCAAGACCTTGAAATATCTCTTGTCGGACTCGATATCCCGTATCATGAAAGGAGGATCATTCAAAGGAAATTCAATGTCTCCGGCCTCCATGCTGGCATTTTTACTGTTCTGGCTCCTGGTGTGAGTCGCGGATTCTCCAAAACCCAGATTTTTTACCAGGTTGGTGTTGGGCACAATAGACAGGCCGCTGTTAACATAGCGCGCAAAGTCCCACTGGTAATCCCACCAGTCTATATTTCCATTGCCGGCGATCGTTTGCTCAAATTTGTTCAAGCGATACATCTTTTCGAGGCGATTCATAAAAAAGTGTTGAAAGAAGCCTTTCTCTTTCGTTTTCATATAGTTTGTGATTTTGAAGTCAAATTTTTCCCAGGCGCGTCGCCACGTAGCCCATCCCCAGATAAACCCGCTCCGCGAGAAATAATAGGAGTAGTCGCTATCCTTTTGCCATCCATTCAAAAAATTATTTCCTCCGATATGCATGACCCTGGTGTCGTGCCGGTATCGCTCCAATAACTCCTGGCAAAACCAGAAAAAACTCTGAGAGGGCAGGCAATCGTCTTCCAGGATGATCCCCTCTTCCTCGTGCTGAAAGAACCAGGTAAACGCAGAAGAGGGCGCTACACCGCAATTCAGATTTTGATCCGAGAACCGGGTTTCGACCTTGCAGTCCCAATCAATATGTTCTACAATTTTCCGTGCGGCATTACAATTCTCCCTATCGCTTAACACGTTTTTACGGGGACCATCGGCGGCAATATAAAGTCGTGAAGGCTTTGCCGTTCGAATAGCTTCAAAGACCAACTTCGTGGTTTCCGGTCTGTTAAAGATGATCAACAATACCGCGGTATGAAGGGGGCCCGGAGGTGAAAAGGAATTCATTTTGAGGATTTAGACCCTAAAATTGCTCCACCGGCGGCGATGAATCAATGACCAATGTCATCAATCTATGGCATAAATGTCAGCATCTGGGACCAGGGGAGACAGATCGTGTAGTCCGTTTCCCGACCGATAGAGATTAGAGCACATGTTTTTATTGTAGACATCGTAATCGTCAATCATGGCGACAACTTTTCGTGCAACCGATTCCGGACTGGCATATTGGTCAGCAAACCGGTAGAAAAAAAGCTGCCGTCTGTCCGAATACCTGACGGAGATATCCTGAACCATGTTGCCGTAGCGTTCCTCCGGAAGGATTTCGACACACCCGGCAGCAAAAGCAGTTGGCAAAAGCATATTAGACCCGTGAACGCCTACAACGACATGGCTTCGGGCATAGATTCTGCACCAATCCTTTTCCACCGATGCCGACATGTCGTTCTTTCTTTCGTCGAGCGCATGCCGGATGAAATTTCCCGTGGTTCCCAATCCGACGATCTTGAAATTCGCCCCGGGCAATTGCTTCCGGATCGCCTTTATCGTCTTTCTTACGAGATTGTTTTGCCGCGTCGACAGGATGCGTCGTCCCAATCCTACCAGCTTGAATTTACGGCATAGGCGATAGAACCAGTAGTCCGCCGTACCGGGAAACCACCAACGGTCTTCCCTCAGAATAAAAGTGATGGTCGGCGGCCCCTGAGTGAAATCATCCAGGTTAAATGGCCGGATCCCGGTGAACCGTCTGATATCGAGTCCGGTGTAATCCGGATGGGAATAGGCCTTGCTCAAATAAATCGTATGGAATCGCTCAAATTCGGTTGACACAAATTTTTGAATGGACGGATAGCTGTACCGTAGTTCCTGTAATGTCAGGTCCACCACCCACGCTTCTGCGCATCCTTGCGGAATCAACCATTCAAACAACTTTGGAATAATAATAATGAGTCCCAGATCCGGATGATGATCGATATGATAAAGTGAATTGTATAGCTTCAGCAGGCTGTGACCATATAAATAGTCCAGGGCGTTGAGTACCACGACATGCTCCTGTTTTTCATAGATGATCTTTCTGATCGGCACCTCGTCCTGTTTAGGCGAATGATGCGCCTTTAACAACGCTTCGGAAAGCCATATCGTTTTGCTGTCGGGGGGATGCAGTTCGCCGTCTGATTTACCGATCGAAAACGTGTCACTTACCGTGTGACCGACCGGCAGCGTCTGATAAAATTCAAAGCCACACGTACTGCACGAGCAATCTGCCATGACGAAGGTAGATTGGATCAATACTTCCTTCACTTTAGAGCGCTGCGACTGGCACTGAGGACACGTTATCTGGATTTGCGGTTCGGGTTTTAGCGCAATCATGGCCGTCGTATCATTAGAGTACATCCCTTATTTTCCAGAACGAAAACATTCCCTGAAACATGAGCTTTTGGTTTAGCCTTGTCCTTTCAAAAAACAGATCCACGAGGAAAATGCTTACGGTAAACGAAAGCATGCTGGCGACGATGGCGCCGGTAGTGCCGTAGGGGGGGATAAGGAAATAGTTGAGTGCAATGTTCGCGGTCGCTCCTACAATTACCGTCAGCAGGGAGTATTTGAATAAACTTTCATTTACGATAAAAACGGATTTGCCCACACCCATGTTTGAAAAGAAAAGTCTCAATGCAAAGAGAGACAACAGGTATCCTGCAGCCTGGTACTCGAATCCATAAAGAAAGACGATCACATCTTTTGCAAAGAAAAAAATGGGTATGGCAACCAGGAGGAAAGTCAAAAACATCAGCCTGTACAAATTCACCAACCGGCTGTGATAAAGCTGTTCGTCCGCTACCTTAGCTTTGGTAACGGCGGGCGTAAACGTGTTCATCAGCACGATGGGCACGAAGCCAAAGATCTCAATGAATTTTAACGCTACGGAATATTGCCCCACTTCATAGTTATTCATCATCTTTCCCAACATGACCTGATCAATGCGGGCCTGAATATTCAATGCGACACCATACAGCGCCAACGGCCACGACTCCCTCAACAACTCCCCTGCCACCGCTTTGCTGAAATTCCACTTCCAGGGTGTGCCTTCCCGTGCCTGGTAGGCGTAAATAAATCCCACGGCATTCAAAATTGTACCGATGAGGACGATGACGCCGAACCAGATGAGCGGGGCGTGAATAAAAACCAGCCCTACCTTGGCAGCGCTGATCAACAAGTTGATCAGGACCTGGATCTGGACAACATATTTGGACAATACCTTTGACTGAAAAAAATAGTTGATAACTTCAAACCCTTTGAAAATCTCTGCAGCCGCAATGATCATGATCAGGCTGTTGGTAAACGGGCTATGGTCCATGAACGCCAGCATGACCATCATCAGCACAATCAAGAGGGCCGAGCCCACTACTTTCAGGATAAAGCCGGTCCCAAGTAATTCGTCCTTCCGGCCCGGTCCTTTTGCAAGTTCCCTCACGATGATCTGATCCAGGCCGAGTGTTGAAAATGCCGAGAAAATGCTCACAAAACTGAGTGAATAGTTCAGCAAGCCATAGCTTTCGGGTCGTAAGTACCGGGCGACATAGATACCCACCACCATGCCCACAAAAAGAGAAAATCCCTTTTCAAAGATCAGCCAGAATGCGTTTTCAACGTACTTTCTGAGGCGGAGGGATATGGATTGCATGGAGTGCGGATAGAGGGTGCGTCTTCATTTGTACAGTTACTGTATACTACATTCAACATCGCAGGGCCGAACTGGTTATCCGTAGGAATAGCTGTATCCGTTAACGGAGATCCGGGCATCATTCAATAGGACGCTCAGGTTTTTGATTTTCTTGTCGTCGTACAGTTTATTGATTTTCTCCAGGTGATTCCGGTTGGTGTAGTTTGACCGGACAACACAGATATTGGCGTTGGTGTACTTCATCAGAATGATATATTCCGAGACCGGTCCGATCGGTGGGGAATCAATGATAATGATGTCGTACTTCAGCTTCAGGCTATCGATCAATTGGTCCATTTTCGGCAGACCGACCAGGTCAAGGGGGTTGGGCGGAATCGGTCCTGAGGTAATCACATCCAGCCCTTTCGTAACCGTAACGTTGGTAATTTCGTCCATGGAACAGGTTCCAATTAAATAGTTCGAAAGCCCTTTATCGTTTTTCAGTTTGAAGGCACTGGCTACCCGCGGCCTTCGCATATCGGCATCGATCAAAATGGTCCTTCGCCCGGAATGTGCCATCGATACGGCTAAGTTGGACGAGCAGAATGTCTTTCCTTCACTCATCACGGACGACGTAATTCCAATTACATTATTTTCTTTGCCTAACGTAAAGTATTGAAGATTCACCCGCAGGGAACGGAACGATTCGCCGAGGGCGGACTTTGCATTCGCCACGATGACTGAGGCGCGGTCACGCCGGGAGCCATGAACAATGGTTCCGATAAACGGAATCCTGGTGTTCTTTTCAATGTCCTCCGTCGTGACAATACTATCATTGATCATGTCCTTCGTGATGATCACCACGGTGGCAGCAATAAGTCCACCGGCAATGGCGAGCATCAGGAACAGGTTTCTATTGGGGGATACCGGCCCTCCTCCTACCTGCTGAGCCCGGTCAACAATCGTTTTCTCTACCGTATTGGAGGCGATCGCTATTCCGGCCTCCGCTCTTTTCTCCAACAAGTAGTTGTACACATTGTCATTAAAGTCAAACTTGCGCTGGATGCTTACCAACTCCCGTTCACTTCTGGGCAGCCCTTTCACGTTTCGTTGAATCTCGGCGATCTGGCGATTCAGGTCAGCCAACGCGTTGGACGAACCGAGAATAAAATTATTCACGTTGTCAATGAGTGTTTTTTTGTAATTGGCGATCTTGAGGTCGATCACCTCGACAACGGGGTTCCCTTCCTTGGTGCTGTAATTTAATCCTATCCGTTCCTGCGTTACCCTCGACAGTTCCATGATGAGGTTATTCAGCAATGGATCCTCCAGGCCGAAGGTGGAAGGTGTTTGGAGGCCCTTGAGGTCCCCGTTGTTGAGTGC
>DATHFS010000592.1:0-3220 GCA_035317975.1 Cyclobacteriaceae bacterium
GATCAGGATCGTGCTGAGGGTGGGGCTGCGAACACCCCGCTCGATTCTCCCTACCTGACTTAAGGGCAAACCGCACCGGTAGGATAGCTCTTCCTGAGTCAGGTTTTTGGAGGTACGGAGTTTCTTCAAATGTTCGCCAAAAACCCGAATGTATCTTTCATTGCGGTTAATGCCCATTAAGGGCTAAAAGTGTAAAAAGAAGGGCCTATTAATTAGAGCCAATTGGCTCTAATATGCTCTAAGTCCGTATATTGTTGAAATCAGGAGATGATGATGAAATCACGAAGTTTCTTAAAACAATTTGCAAATGAATGCCTTCTTTTCAGAGGTTCAGACAAGGTGTGCTGGGTGTTTGGCATGGTCGGGTGGTCAGGGATCGTTTTGTTCATTTATTCATTGTATAAATTTATCGAATCGTACTTGACAACGTCCTCAATTTAATTTAAATTGGACAAAATTTGTCCTGAATAGAATAGTCAATGCAAAATGAGGAAACATTTGGAGAGAGGATTCGTCGGTTGAGGGAAGAATCCGGTGTGCCGATTCGAAAAGTGGCCGCATTTCTGGATCTGGATCCTTCGACACTCAGTAAAATCGAAAGAAATGAACGCTCCGCAAGCCGGGAACAAGTTACCCGTCTTTCCAGTCTGTTCAAACTGAATGAACGGGATCTATTAGTCACCTATCTCAGCGATAAAATAATCTACGCACTGAAAGACGAGGATTGCCGCCAGGAAGTTCTCAAGGTAGCCGAACGGAAAATCCGGTACGAACGGTCAAAGGAAAAGAGAAAATGAAATTCGTGCCTGACATCGATCACCTTTACCGGGAATATAAAGTAATTGCCCTACCACAGGACACTCATCTTACGCCCCTTTTTCTTGAAAAGCTCGATGGACTACTCGAGTCTGCGCCCGCACACGAGCTTCGCGAGGACTTGCTTGAAATATACCATGCCTACCTCATTCATGAACATCCCGCATTGCCGCTCCATTTTGAAAAGCTCGCTACACACATTCATCTTTTAATCGACTTCCTGGGGTCGGTCGATCGGGTATCCAAAACCGAATTCCCGTCGGAGGAAAACCAGTAGAATTGTAGGATTGTAAAATTGCAAGATTAGTAGATTGTAAAATTGTAAGATTGACTTCTCCCAATCTTTCAATCTTCCACTATTTCAATCTTCAAACCTTATACTGAACAGTAAAAGAATGAATGCCGTCATGCTCTTTATAAGAGATAGTCCACTGATTAAGGGTACATATCTTTTTGACGAGGGCTAATCCGAGACCCCAACTGTCTTTATATACCGATTGTTTATAAAATCGTTGGAATAACTTTCCCTCGGGGATGGCGTCACCGGTGGAGGTGTTGGAAATGGTGCACTTTTTATCGTTTACAATAAGGTGCACCGATCCATGCAGACGGTTGTGCGAGAAGGCATTCTTAATTAGATTGGTAAAAAGTAAATCGACCAATACCGGATTGGCGACCACAGCCGCATCCTGCTGCATTCCCATTGTCACGCTGAGCTGAAGATTTTCTTTTTGTTCTTCAAAATAAGTAAGGATCTCTTCGAAGAGGGGTTTCAACCGAACCTCTTCTTTTTCCATGAATTGCTGGTTTTCAATTTTGGAGAGCAAAAGAAGGGTCTTGTTCAGTTTTGCCAGCCGCTGAGTAGAGTTGATCAATGCCTGAATGATTTCCGATTGAGGTTCTGTTAAATGGGGATCTTCGATGAGCAATTCCAACTTGGACAGGGTGATGGCAAGGGGTGTCTGCATTTCATGCGAGGCATTTTCAATAAACTGTTTTTGATTGATAAAGGAATTGCGGGTACGTTCTGTCAGCTCCAGAATGGATTTGTTTAATGCCGTAAACTCTTCAATCCGGCTAACGTCCAGGTCTATTCCTTGCATCGTATCCACTTCAAAGTCATTCAATTTCCGGAGGGTGCTGTAGAAGGGTTGCCAAAGCCTTTTTGAAAAATAGCGCGTAGTGAGGTAAAATACGGCGACCATCAGAATAAATATCACGGCCAGCGATTGAATAATGCTGTCGACGATTTCATGCGTCTCGAGTCGCGCATTGACAATTTCGAGCCGGTACACTCGCCCTTCCCATTCTATGCTAGAAGCGAGTTTTCTATACTCATCCCACTCGCGATCCACCGGCTCGAAAATGAGGGTGTCGGAATAGCGGTCTGAACGCGGTACCCTACCCGCAACAGGGCGGATTGAAAAATGATCATAAGCGAAAACGTCCTCAGAAATTCTTCCTCCGTTTCTTTTGAACTGTTCCGTGATATGTTTTTTCTTGTTGTAAAGTACTTCATCTGTACTTTCATACACTTCCCGCCGGATGCTGAAATAGAGAACGGCAAAGAAAAAAAAGGTAAGAACCAAATAAATAATCAGGTAATTACGGGAAGTAAGCGTTAACAACTTAACCGGCTTCATACCTCGTTGACCTTGTACCCGACGCCATAGATATTCTTGATCTCCAGTGTTGCGCCTGCCTGTTTGAGCTTCTTTTTAAGGTTCTTGAGATGGACAAAAAGAAAATCAAACGAATCCATAGAATCAATGCGGTCACCCCAGATGTATTCGGTCAGCGAAGTTTTGGAGACCACCCGGTTTTTATTGGCGATCAGGTGCTGTAGAATATCGAATTCCTTCTTGGTCAGATTAACGGCCTGGCCATTTATCTTTACCGTGTGCTGGTGAATGTCTATCTCCAGATTGGCAAATACCAATTTATAAGGAGCGTCAAATCGCTTTCTCCGGATGACGGCCTGGATCCGGGCATTCAGTTCGGAAAGGTGGAAAGGTTTGGTCAGGTAGTCATCGGCGCCCAGGGTAAGGCCGCGGATTTTATCATCCAGGGAGTTTCGGGCCGAGATGATAATAACGCCGTCGGATTTATCCACGGCTTTCAGACTTTCGAGGAGCCTGAGGCCACTGCCGTCGGGAAGGTTGATGTCGAGGAGAATGCAGTCGTAATCGTATAACGCAATCCGATCGGAGGCTTCGGCAAACGTTTTGGCGACGTCGCAGTTGTATTTTTCCTTTTCTGAAAAGGCGACAAGGCTGGAAAGCAAGTCCGCTTCATCTTCAACAATCAGGATTTTCACGGGATGGATTCTTGGATGGGCGAAAGGTAAAACCAAATCCTGTAAAAATTCTGAATTATCCATATTCAGTTTTTCTTCAGAATTCAG
>DATHFS010000593.1:0-4882 GCA_035317975.1 Cyclobacteriaceae bacterium
AGAATAAATAACGCCCATTCCAGGAAATTAATGCGATGTCCGGTTCGTTGCAGGTCTCTGTAATACAAAACGGCCGCAAGCAACAGCATGGTAAGGGAGATCAGGCAGGGCGATAGTACCGGCCCGACCCAGGGTATCGGAATAAGAAAAAGAATGTCCCACGTGAAACGGGAATCCGGCCAATACAGGAGCAGTTTGAGAAAGATATAATAGAAGAGGTCCCATACAGCAAAGGCAGCGAAAAAAAAGGCAAGACGTTGTTGGGGCGACCGGCCGGCCAGAATGCCGACTCCCGCCAGCATGATTACAGTAGATACCTCGCGCAGCAATTCGACGGTCGCCAATTGAGGGTCCATCATTGCCAGCGGAAAGTGAAACCCCTCCGGGTAATAAATTTTCCGGAGGTAAACCACGACCGCTGCTTCCAGGAAGCCCATGGCGATGCTGAAGAATGCCAGCCAGGTAAGTTGTTTCAGGTTTATATTAAGTTTCTCCATAAATGCGGAATTGTTTCCCGCAGATCTCGCAGATTTACGCAGAAATATTTTCTTTTAAATCTGATCGACCTATGTGCGGGGATGTTTCCCGCGCATCCGATAGCTATCGGGAGCGCAAAGCGAAACCTTGATTGACATGGCAAAGCTATCGAGGCATAGGCAAGAGTTCTGCGTAAATCTGCGAGATCTGCGGGAAATATTTCTGCGAGATCGGCGGGAAATATTTCTACGAGATCTGCGGGAAATATTTTCATCTTAATCTGCGGGAAATAATTACAGCTTGCTTGCTCTCGCCCTTAGCACAAAATCCGCCAGCACCAGCGCTGCCATCGCTTCTACAATCGGTACAGCCCGTGGTACAACACACGGATCATGGCGTCCTTTACCGGCAACGGTCACTTCATTCCCTTCTTTATCGACAGTCTGCTGATCTTGCATGATGGTGGCTACCGGTTTAAAGGCCACATTGAAATAAATATCTTCTCCGTTAGAAATCCCTCCCTGAATCCCACCGGAGTGATTGGTCCTGGTCCTGATCCTTCCGCCTTCGCTATAAAACTCATCGTTGTGTTCGGAGCCGCGCAATTTTACTCCTTCAAAACCGCTGCCATATTCAAAGCCTTTCACGGCATTGATGCTGAGCATGGCTTTGCCGAGTTCGGCGTGGAGTTTGTCAAACACGGGTTCACCCAGACCTACAGGAGTATTCGTGATGACACACGTTACGATTCCTCCCACGGTGTCACGACGTAGCCGCACCTGATCAATAAAGGCAATCATTTTTTCAGCAGTCGGTGCATCCGGGCAGCGCACAATATTGTCTTCTGTTTTTCGGAGGTCGAGTTGGTTGTAAGGAGGAGCCTTGATCGCGCCCACCTGAGAGACAAAAGCCTGTATACCGACTCCGTATTTCCTCAGCAATAATTTGGCAACGGCGCCGGAGGCTACGCGTGCAGCGGTCTCCCGGGCCGAACTTCGTCCGCCTCCGCGGTAGTCGCGGTGGCCGTACTTTGCTTCGTAGGTATAATCCGCATGCGAGGGACGAAAGGTTTCGGCCAGGTGACTGTAATCTTTGCTTCGCTGGTCCTCATTCTCAATAACGAGGGCGATGGGCGAACCGGTAGTAACATTTTCAAAAACCCCGGAAAGAATTTTAAAAACATCGTCTTCTTTTCGCTGGGTTGTAATTTTAGATTGTCCCGGTTTTCTGCGGCTGAGTTCCGATTGAATAAAGGCTTCATCGATCTCCAGGCCCGCCGGGCAGCCGTCGATGATCACGCCAATAGAAGGACCATGCGATTCGCCAAAGGTGCTGATCCTGAAAAGTGTACCGTAGGAATTGCTCACGTGATTTATTTCTTGAACACCAGGTAAGCCGTGCCCCCCAGCATCAGCAAGATAAAAATATTCACGGCAAGTTGTACTCCATCTTTTCCGGAAGAGGCGCGCAGCGTGTTGTCGGCCGTATCGATCCGATCGTAAAAGGGACCCAGATCGTTGCTCTCGATAGACAGGTTCTTTTGGCTGGGCCCCGATACATGCACGATCTGGGTCGAGCGCAGGGTGTCATATCGTTTTGAATTGGGATTAAAAAAGACCCATTGAAAATAATTTCCAAGGCGATAGGTTCCCGGTTCTTTCGGGATCATGAAATAATTGAACGACTTTGTTCCCGTCACCCGCAGATTTTCCCGGTTGATGTTTTGTTTCACGTTGGGTTCATAAAATTCAATGTTGTTGTCTTTTCTGATAATGGGTTTTTCTATTGCAGAGATATTTCCTTCTCCATAAATATTAAACTCATAGCCGACACTTTGGCCGGTTTGAAGTTCATTCCTGCCCAGCTTTTCTTCCAACCGGTAGTCCCCCACGGCTACCGCATCGCGCAAGGGGTGCGGAGGCAAATCTTTTACCCTTACTGTCCTTGGTTTCGAGTAAAATGTTTTGAAATCCTCCTGCCGGTTCTGACCAAAGAAAGAGGGGTTCTTGGCTACCTTAAACTTGATCATTTCCAACGGGACGCTGGGGAAGACAATCGGTTTGTTGTTGAGGGGATAGAAGGCAGCTTGATAGACTCTGTACCGGGTATAGCCTTTGCCATTGATTTCAATGGGTTCCCCCTCAATGTTTTCAATGTTGAAATTCTCCTCCCAGCAGTTGGACGGTTTTATTTTTTTCAGGATATCGGCAAGTTGCTTGCCCAATTCATAAAACTGCATGGGCGCCCGGTTATTGTCGGCTACCAGGAAAGAAAGGGTGGTTGTAAATCCTTCCCCCACGTACACTTCATCCTTGTTCGTCGTCAGCGCCAGCAGCGCGTCCTCCTTGACATCGACAAATTCGGTCGTACCCCGGCTAAAAATATCCTGCGTGGGATCCCGGTCAAAAAAACTCCGGAAGGGATCATTCGACTGTTGCTGGACGGCCGGTCCTACTTTCACTTTTTTGCCGGTCACGGAAACCACCTGGTCATTGACCTTCATTTTAAAGGAGGGGACGGAAAACGTGCCTTGCTGGACAGGCATGTAGGTCATGATAATGCTCTGGGAGGAGCTGATTTGGCCGTTTACGATGCTGGTTTGCGAGGAGGAGGACGTGCCCCGTTTCCGGAAACCGACAAGATCCGGGAAGTTTTCATAGCTTTTCAGCCTGTCATTATTGGCAGTAACGGTTATTGTCCAGGCCTGATTTTCGCCGATTTCATCCGGCCCCAGGACGATCTGGATTTGTCCAAAAACGGGAATAAAGGACAGAAAGAAAAAAAATGCCAAAACGGCCTGAAAAAAAGACTTCTTCATAGAATACCGGTCCACCTCATTATTTCGTTTAAAACAAAAATAGAATCTTCTTTTCACTCTTTAACTGATTTTGTATTTTAAGGGTTACAACCAAAGCAACCACGTTGCAATCGTACTTTAAATTTCGCAGATGAAAATGCTTACTTATGTCAAAAAGATACTCACCCGGGTGAGTTTTGACGCGCGGCTCTTCGAAAAAGAGCTGAGGAAGGCTATCAAAGTGCTGATAGCAGAAGAAGTACAGGAGCTCAGAAGTTGGTGCTATGCCAATTATGGGAATCAGTATGGAGCAGTTCTTAATCGCTGCTTCGCAATGGCTTAATCTGTAAAAAATTGCTAAAAAACCCCGCCCTGACGGGGTTTGTTTTTTTTATGAGTGCAGCAGAAATTAAAACAGAGCTTCAGCTTATGATCGAGCACGAAAACGATATGAGTGTATTGCAAGCGATCCGAACCATTTTATTAAAGACCGGCCTGAATCCGGTATTGAAAGAAAAGCTAACTTTCCGGGCATTGAAGTCGGAAGACGATATCAAGGCAGGACGGGTGTACAGCACGGAGGAAGTAGTTAACGGAAAGAGAGTAGTTGTTGTGGATTTTTATTTAAGGATTAGTTGAAATCAGTTTGAATGAATTCATTAAAAGAACGGGCGCTTAATTTTCCGTCTTTATAAGCCTTCATCTCGTTCACCAATTCAATTATTTCAGGGCGGATAGAAGAAACTCTTTTTTGGGTGGTTTTTTTAGAAGTTTGAATTACCTGCTCCATATCCCAAAGATAACCCGAAATTACATTTTTTGGTTTAATGGACAATCCATTTCTTTAACGTTTTACCTAAACTCCATTTGCGCTTTATTCAGAAATCACGAGATAAATGAAATATTCCGTTTCAACCCCTTGATCTTAGTTCTATTAACCGCCGATTTCTCAAACAGCCTCGCAAAAACCGAATCCGTAATTTCAACCCAATCCTGTTGCGTCATTTTCTCCAGGTCAGGATGCGGATCAAACCGTGCTTCCTCATGGGGCTTCGAAAACTTATTCCACGGACATACATCCTGGCAGATATCACATCCGAAAATCCAGTTTTCGAATTTTCCTTTTACTTCATTTGGGATCTCTTCTTTCAATTCAATGGTAAAGTAGGAAATGCATTTGCTGCCATCGACTATATAAGGCTCGGGGATCGCGTCGGTGGGACAAGCGTCCATACAGGCTGTACACGTGCCGCAATAATCTTTAACGGGACCGTCGTAGTCGAGCTCCAGGTCGAGGACGAGTTCAGCCAGAAAAAAGAAGCTTCCCATTTCGCGGTTCAGCAGCAGGCTGTTCTTGCCTACCCATCCCACTCCTCCCTTCTTTGCCCAGGCCCGCTCCATCACCGGCGCCGAATCGACAAAAGCCCGGCCCTGGACGTCGCCAATGTGCCGGTGAATGCTTTCAATAAATAGTTTTAGCTTTTCCTTGATCACAAAATGATAATCTTCCCCGTAAGCATACTTGGCAATCTTGAATTGATCGTCCCTGGCAAGATCTTTTTTGGGATAATAATTGTAAACGAGGCTGATGACCGATTTGGCTCCGGC
>DATHFS010000594.1:0-5653 GCA_035317975.1 Cyclobacteriaceae bacterium
GTCCTTCTCCAACAACCACCGCACGAATTGGGATTTTCCCCCGCCGTTGTTGGTGTTCTTCACCAACAACCTGCTGGTGCTCCTCGCCGTGCTGGTGATCCCCCCGCCGTTGTTGGTGTTCTTCACCAACAACCCACCGCACGAATTGGGATTTCCTTACGCACATCGACAAGCAACGACCGGTATAATGTTCCTTGCTTTAGACGCTTGTTGGTGAAGAACACCAAGGGCGGAATGTGCAGGAACAATAATGTAATAAGGTTGGAAAGGGGGTGGGACATTTTGGCTACGAGCCTGTATGTTGACGTGTGCTGTTTTGAAAAAGTGGGAGGCAAACTCAAGCAGGAAATCAGACCAATCAGGTGATGAATTGAAAGGATAAGAAATTGAATTATCGAACCCTCCGAATTCATAACCATGCATAGCTTTATTTGATGTTTCAAAACGAATTGGGTCCCTACCAGGCACTCAAGACTAAGAACCCCCTACGCTGAATTACGCGCTGCATTTATAATCCCAAACATGCACCGGATAATCAGCTTGCGATACTCTGCCTCATGTGGGCGGGTGCTGTCGGTGGCGTGTCGCAAATTCATCAGCGCATATTGCTGGATGGTGACCAGCGGCAGTACGATGCGCTCCCGGAGGTTGACCGAGTCACGAATGGACGGATTGCTTTGCATCAATTCACGCAATCCGGAAACGTCCAGTACTTTCTCTTTCGAGAGTTCATATTCCGCGTACATCTTTTTCCAGAATGGCCCAAACTCCGGGTCGTTTCCCAGATAAGCAGTAGCGGGATAGTATGTCTTGGTCAACGACATCATACTGTTGCCCAACAGGGTGCGGAAGAACAACGAATTTCGATAGAGGTCTTTTAATGCCTTGTCTTTTCCCTTGGCGCTCAACTCATTCAAAGCACTTCCCACACCGTAGAACCCGGGAATGTTCTGCTTCATCATCGCCCACGACCCAACAAACGGTATCGCCCGAAGGTCTTCAAACTTCAAAGCCTCTGCCTGGCCGCGCTTCACCGGCCGCGAACCGATGTTGGTATCGCCGAAGTAGGAAAGCGGCGTTACTTTTTCGAGGTAAGGAACAAACTTGGGGTGATGCTTGAGGTCGAGGTAGGCCGTATAGCCGGCTTCCGCCAATTCATCCAGCAGTTTCTTGTCCTCCTCCTTCATCTTGTTCTGGGAGTTACCGAAGACAGGACCTTCCAGCCCCGCCGACAGCAACTGTTCGAGGTTAAATTTGCAGGAGGCGATTTTTCCAAAATTGGAACTGATCGTCTGTCCTTGAATGGTAATCTGCACTTCCTGATTCTCTATCGTATCTCCAAGGGAAGCATAAAAGTCATGCGTATTTCCACCTCCGCGTGCCGGTGGTCCTCCCCTTCCATCAAAGAAGACGGCCGTGAAACCGTGCTTGCGTGAAATTGCCGTCAGGTTTTCCTTCGCCCGGAAGATCGACCAATTGGCGCGGAGATATCCCCCGTCTTTAGTCCCATCTGAAAATCCAAGCATAATGCACTGGCGGTTGCCCCTTCTTTTCAAGTGCTCGCGGTAAGCGGGGATGGCGTACAAGGCATCCAGAATAGCCGGGGCATTGGCAAGGTCTTCGATGGTTTCAAAGAGCGGGACAATATCCAGCGGAAGCACCTCCTCCTTGCCAATCAACATCCGCGCCAGCACAAATATTTCAATGATGTGCAAGGCGCTCTCGCTGTGGCTGATCACAAAGCGATGACAGGCCAATTCCCCATTCGTCCCCTGAATGGTTCCGATCGCCAGGATGGTCTTGAACATCTCCTCTGTAAACGGATCGCTCAACGAAAGAAAGACAGGGTTGACCCGTAAGTCCAGCAGATGCCGGATCTGCTCTTCTTCCTTCAAGGCCCGAAATGCATTCCAGCCCATCGACTTCCTTTGCTTTTCCAGTTCGTTGAGAACGACTTCCCAGACTTCTTCATGCTTCCCGCTGTCCTGGCGGACGTCGAGGCTCGCAAAATGAAATCCGAAGAGCTTGACTTTTAAGATGAACATGTCGAGCAAATCAAGAAAAAGTCCGCCGTGGTCGCTCACAAGGATCTTCCGCGCACTCAGGAGTTCATCCAGCAATTCCTTCGAATGGCGATAGGTGACTTTCTGGTTGTAAGCAAAGGCATATATTTTTCGCTCGATCTCAACGATGATCTTTTCGACACCGCGGAACGTAAGCCTTCTTCGGAGCAAGCGCGCATCGCGACAGTAGCATTTCAAAATGGTCTCCTGCAATTTGGCCGCCACCTGAAGTGTTGTTTCGCTGGTAACAAACGGATTGCCATCCCTGTCGCCGCCGGGCCAGAACCCGATGCGCATGAGTTGATCATTTTTCCAATCCGAAAGATCCATCTGGAGTCCCTCCGCAATAGAACCGATGATCTCCGGGATGGCAGTGTAAAACACATTCTCCAAAAACCAGCAGAGGCTGACGGCCTCGTCGTAGGGAGTAGGCTTGGTTTGGTTGATGAATCCGGTCTTGCCGAGCTGCAACAGCAGAAGATTGATTTGCGTCAGATCCCCTTCGCGGATGGACCGTTCCAGATCGGTAAGGATGCCCAGTACATGGCCGGGATAAAACTGTGTGGGGTGCGCGGTGAGTACCACGCGCAGGCTAAAGTCTTCCAATCGCCTTTTCAACTCTTCGGCTTTGCCTTCCAGTTTCATACGGAGCATCAACGCCGATACGGTGCCTTTGCCATTCACATCATTGATCTGTTCGAATGCCGAATCTTCGATGGAATCGAATAAGGCGACCTGCCGTTCTACGTACTGGATAAAATTAAACAACAAACTAAATTGCTTTTCGGGCCCGGCCTGCGGCGCAAAGTCCTTGAAAAATTCATTCAGTATCTCCGTCGCGGATTGCCCTTTCTCGAATCCCGCCTCGCAGTATTGCTGAAGCAACGGCAGCAACGTACCCGTCCTCAGGATATCCTGGAACGGCAGATTGAGAAAAAGGCTGTTGTAGATGTGGTACCGGGCGCCTACGGCCTGGTCGTATTTCGAAGTCATGGGCGGTCCCCTTTTACCGGTAAACTCATTTGTTTTACCCTCAAATCTGATTGTGAGCGCAATTAACCGAAAAGTAACCTCATCATTTTGTTCTTCAGCAGGAATAATGTTAAATTTTGATTTGAATTACCGTAGCTGATATGAAGAAGATCTACCTACCAATCGTTTGCCTGGTCCTGCTTTCATCCTGCCTGGGTTATAAAGAACTTCCCGTAGAATACGATTACAGTTACAAGGGCAATTTCAAACGTTACCGGACTTTTGACCTCATGAAAACCGTTGGGATCGTCGACAGCACGATGAGCAGCGAGATCATTGAGAAATCGATCCTGGCCAGAATGAAGTTTCTCGGGTACAAACGAGCAGAACGGCGGCCTCATCTGATCATCGGGTACAAAATGTTTCCCGATAGTTTGAGGTTCAATGGATACATCCAGCCCGACATTGAAACGTGGGTGAAAAATCATGATTCCAACCTGAACTACGACCCTCAGAAGTTTAACCTCAATACGGGTACCCTGCTCATTCAATTTTATGACCGTCGCCAAAACCGGTCGATCTGGCAAGGGTATGCCACCACCACCTACGGAAAAGTCGATTTCAACAATCAACGGCAAATGAAGAATGCCGTGTTTTCCATCCTGGACAAGTACCGTTTCTGGGCCGAGGGCTTTGAAGAGGGTACCCAGGCGACGGTGGATAACGAAATGCCCTAATGCGGAAATTGTTTCCCGCAGATCGCGCAGATTTACGCAGAAATATTCGGCGAGATATGTCTGAATTGGCGTAATATCTCCTTTCCCGCAGTTCATGACGAAATCTTCAACGCAAACAGCGGCTTACGCTTAAGCTTCAGCGTTTGCCTGCCGCGAAAGTCTGCGTAAATCTGCGAGATCTGCGGGAAACCTTACGAAGCCAACGCGCGTAAATCTGCGAGATCTGCGGGAAATAACCTCGAGATCTGCGGGAAACCATTTTCCGTTTTAGAAATTAATTCTACCTTTGCACACTCTTTTTTAGGGGTCCCGGTCATTGGTCGGGGTTTTTGCCCGATGGTGTAATTGGCAACACGCTTGATTTTGATTCAAGAAAGTCCAGGTTCGAGCCCTGGTCGGGCAACAGGGAAAGGTAAAGAACTCATGGCAGTAAAAATTATATCGGGAAGAGCCTCTACCTACCTGGCGGAGAAGATTGCCAGTGCCTATGGCGAACCATTAGGTGAAGTGCTGTACCAGCAATTCAGCGATGGGGAAATGTCTCCGTTCATTATGGAATCCGTCCGTGGTCATGACGTGTTCATCGTCCAATCGACCTTTGCCCCAGCCGATAATTTTCTGGAACTGGTACTGATGATTGATGCTGCCAAGCGCGCCAGTGCCCAAAACGTAAACGTCATTATCCCCTACTTCGGTTATGCCCGCCAGGACAGGAAGGACAAACCGCGGGTAGCCATTGCTGCCAAGTTGATAGCCAATTTGTTGTCGGCAGCCGGCGCCGACCGCATCATGGCCTGCGACCTTCATGCCGACCAGATCCAGGGCTTCTTCGATATCCCTGTAGACCATCTCGACGGCGCTTATATTTTTGTGCCGTACCTTAAATCCCTCGCCCTGAAAAACATCATGTTTGCTTCTCCCGACGTGGGCGGGATCAAGAGGGCGCGAAGTTTTGCCAAGTTTTTTACTGCCGACCTGGCCGTATGCGATAAGTTCCGGAAGGAATTCAACAAAGTGGAATCCATGAGGCTGATCGGTGAAGTAGAAGGCAAAGACGTCGTCCTGGTCGATGACCTGGTAGACACGGCCGGTACGATCTGCAAGGCCGCCGCATTGTTAAAAGAAAACGGAGCCATCTCTGTCCGGGCCGTCTGCACCCACCCTGTACTTTCGGGAAATGCGTATGAGAATATTGAAGGATCGGCCCTGGAGGAACTGGTAGTCACGGACACGATTCCCCTGAAGAAGGCAACACCGAAGATCAAAGTATTGACGATGTCTAATTTATTTGCCAAAGCCATTCGCAAGATTCACGATCACGAATCGATAAGTTCTTTGTTCATTAAACTGTAACGAATTTTAAATTTTAAATCTTAAATTAATTAATTATGAAAACTGTTGAGATTATAGGGTATCGAAGAGCAAATCTCGGCAAGTCTGATGCACAGCAGATCCGCGAAGAAGGCAACGTGCCTTGCGTATTATACGGCGGAAAGGACCAAGTGCATTTTTACGCGCCGGTGATTTTGTTTCGCGACTTGGTCTACACCAACGAAGCGCATTTTGTGCACCTCAATGTGGAGGGAGAAGAAAGCCAGGCCATCCTGCAAGAAATTCAATTCCATCCGGTAAGTGAAATTATTCTTCACGCCGACTTTTTGCGTATCAGTGAAGACCGCAAAGTAAAAATGGACATCCCGACCCGTCTGATCGGAAAAGCTCCGGGTGTGGAAAAAGGCGGAACGCTGGTAAGAAAACGCGCCACGCTAAAAGTAGGCGCTCTTCCGAAAGATATGCCTGATCATATCGATGTGGATGTGTCCCATCTGGACTTTCACAAAGCTGTTAAAGTAGGCGATGTCAGTATGGCCAATCTTGAAT
>DATHFS010000595.1:0-12150 GCA_035317975.1 Cyclobacteriaceae bacterium
CAGCACTTCAGCGGGGACTTCAGGCGTGTGATGAGTGCCAAAAATTTCGCTCTTTCCTAAGTCATAATTTCCACCATGCCAATGACAGTAATAAATGGCGGGATGCTTTGCTTTGCCATCTTTAGGGATCAGGAGGTATCCGGGCACAATGGCACCGGCCTCGTTGTTAAATTCAAATTTTTCCTGAATGTAAGAGCCTTTGTCGGCATGGCCGAGGACCCGCACCGCCGTTACCTTAGGCCGGGGAGGAAGGTCGCCCAGTACCCTCCACAGGGTTTCGCGAATTGTTTTTCGTTGCGTTTGCCATTGTTTTAACCGGGCTGGTATGACTAATTCGGGTACGGATAAATTCACGTGTTGTGCGAGAATAAGAATCGGGCACTGCAATAATAGTAAACAAAGAATTGCTCTCATGAAGGCCGGGGTTTTTTCAATTCTTCCATTGCGGAAATAGGATGGATGATAAATGTACAAAACTATGGCGAAAATCGGAGGGCTCATTTGGCACGTAATACATAAGCCACTTATGTATTGTGGAGGACAACCTATTTTGCGCTGGCAGGACAATAAAAAACCCGGCACGACCGGGTTCTTTATAAAAAGGGAAGGAGGCGTTAAATTACAACGAGCCTGAAAGTTCTTTGCTAGCCTTGAACTTAGCGACCTTCTTGGCTTTGATCTTAATGGTCTCGCCGTTAAACGGATTGCGACCCGTACGGGCAGCTCTGTTGGAAACAGAGAAGGTTCCAAATCCGACCAGGGTGAGCTTGTCACCTTTTTTCAAGGTTTTTGTTACCCCGTCCTGGAAGGAGTCAAGGGCCGCTGCGGCTGCCACTTTGGTGATGCCTGCATCTTCGGCAATTTTGCTGATTAATTCTGCTTTGTTCATATTGAGGTAGATATAAGGTTTGTTATTGGGTCGCAAATATAAAGGCTTTTTGATGGCTTCAAATTTTTTCAATGGACTTTGGGCCCGGTAAAAATAGAAGGGATTTCGTTCCCTCTGGTGGGAAATGTTACTTCCCCGTTGTCTTTTCGTGAATTGAAGCCTTATCCCTTGAACGGCAGGGGGTTATTTTACGTTATTTGTGATTAGTCAACCACCACTACGACTATGTCACATTCGCCCAAACTGGCTATTCTTCAAAGCCTGGACGCGATGGACCAAAAGCAAATGGATGAAGTCCTCCTGTACATCAAGGGGATTCTTACCCAGCCTGCCCGGCCCATCGATTACCAGACTTTCAAACGCCAGGCCCTGAAGGAAATCCAGCAGGCCTTGCGAGGGGAGAAGAAGAAGGGTCTTCGGCTTAGCACGACCTGAGGTACTCTCCACGGGTCTCCGCAAATGCCTCTCCGGTGTTTGAAGGGTACGTTTCCCCAAAAAATTTCAAGTTTATCGTAGGGTTATCGTATTGTTACCAACCATACCTAATTGTATTTTACATAATGGTCCCACTTCTCAATCACCTCCTTAAAGTCGGTGGGTAATTCCGAATCAAACCGCAGATATTCCTTCGTGACAGGATGAATAAAGCCCAACGTTTTCGCGTGGAGCGCCTGACGGGGAATGATCTTAAAGCAATTCTTTACAAACTGTTGGTATTTGGTGAATACGGTTCCTTTTACGACCTCGTCGCCGCCGTACATGGCATCGTTAAAGATAGGGTGACCGATATATTTCAGGTGCGCGCGGATCTGGTGTGTACGGCCTGTTTCCAATTTGCACTCCAGAAGCGAAACATAGCGAATCGGCTTTAAGACTTTATAGTGTGTTATGGCTTTGCGCCCGAGCTCAACATCCATCGCGTTCATTTTTCCTTTAGGGAATGCAACGGTGATCCTCCTGTCTTTGGGGCTTCTTCCAACATTGACATCAATGGTGCCTTCCGGTGGATCGGGCTCGCCCCACGCCAATGCCCAATACGTCCGCTCAATCGTGTGGTCAAAAAACTGTTTTGCCAAACCGGTCAGGACAGCCTCGGTTTTGGCGATCACCAGCAACCCGGAGGTATCTTTATCAATGCGATGTACCAATCCCGGGCGGCCATTGTTTCCCGGCAATTCGGGGAGTTGCTGAAAATAATAGACCAGCGCGTTCACCAGCGTGCCGGTCCAGTTTTGATGAGCCGGATGGACCACCATCCCGGCCGGTTTATTGACGATGAGCAGGTAATCATCCTCAAAGACAATTTCGAGAGGTATATTTTCGGGTTTTACTTCGGTATCGCGCGGGGGCTCGGGCAGGGAAACGGTGATCACGTCATTCGGATGTACTTTGTAGTTGGGCTTGATTGTTCTGTCATTAACTCTCACAAAACCCTCGTGAATGCCGCCCTGGATCTTCGTGCGCGTTACATTCGGAAGGCGGTCCATCAGGAACTTATCGATCCTCACCAGGCTTTGCTTGGCATCAGCAACAATGCGGTGGTGCTCGAAGAGTAGATCCTCCTGTTCATCGGGTAATTCTTCTTCCTCACTCATGGTCAAAAGTACCATCAAAATAGTTATGAACCCTAGCGCCAACCTTATTCTCGATTTGGAAAATTTTTCTGAAGTCTTGATATTGCCAGGCTTCAGCAAATGAGAATCATAGTACTTATTGGTTTATTGGCTTTTGCTTTAGGGTGCAAGACCGGAAAGACTTCACAAGCCCTGTTTTCGTCCGGCGAAGCTCTGGGTCAAGTGGATAAACGTTTGGAAGAAGCCTCCGGGCTCGCCGCGAGCGTGGCCAATCCCGGTATGCTGTGGACCCTCAATGACAACGGCAACCCTGCCGAAGTATTTTTGATTGATCAACATGCCGGCATCAGGCTGGTGTGCAAACTTGCTACTGTTCGAAACCGTGATTGGGAGGATATTGCCATTGGTGCCGGCCCCGAAGAAGGGAAGAACTATGTATATGTTGCTGACATTGGAGATAACGAGGCACAACACGAGTTTAAGGTTATTTATCGTTTTGTGGAACCAGTGCTGTCACAGGAAAAGGAGATCATCATTACGGAATACGATACGCTGGCAATGCGAATGCCCGATGGCAAGCGCGATGCAGAAACTCTCCTGATCGATCCCCTGACCCACGATCTATTCATTGTTTCCAAGCGGGAGAATAATGTAGGTCTGTACCGCAGCCCTTATCCTTTTACGCGCGACACGACCACCCTGGAGAAAGTTTCCACGCTTCACCTTACCGCCATCGTGGGAGGGAGCATCTCGGCCGACGGCCAGGAGGTATTGCTGAAAAACTATGGCAAGGTATTTTACTGGAAGAAATCGAACAACGAAAGTCTCTCCAACCTTCTCTCCAACCAACCCATCGAATTGGATTACGAACGTGAACCACAGGGAGAGGCTATTGCCTGGTCAAGAGACGGTGGGGAGTTTTATACCCTGAGTGAAAGTCATGACGGGAAGGCAAGTTTGATCGTTTATAAACGCAGTCGGTAATCGGTGATCGGTGATCGGTGGTGTGTCCTTCTCGACAGGGTCTGCACACCACCGATTACCGATCACCGATTACCGATCACTGCTCCTACGCCTCCCGGTTCCGGATGCCTTCGATAAACTCAATCAGCTCCTTTTTATTAACACCCCGGATGCGCTCCAGGTGAGCATACCCCTTTTTGAAATAGTGGTTTATTTTTTTTTCGGTCATCGGTCGGATACCGAGTGAATCATAAATTCCTGTTACGGCTTCGATCTTCCTTTTCTTATCGAACGTTTTCATTTTCAGCCAATGCGTCAATTCCCGCTTATCATTTCCTTCGGCCTTCGACAGGGCATTGATCAGCAAGAAAGTCTTCTTGTTAGCGATAATGTCACCACCGACCTGTTTCCCAAATTTCTTTTTATCGGCATACACATCCAGTAAGTCGTCTTTGAGTTGGAACCCAATGCCGATATGAATTCCAACTTCTCGCAACGCCTTCTGATCGTTATGGGAAGCTCCGGCCAACATTGCACCCAATTCCAAACTGAAGCCCAGCAAAGCGGCTGTTTTTAACCGGATCATGTCCAGGTACTCTGCCTCCGTGACATTTGATTTGTTTTCAAATTCCATATCCCATTGCTGTCCTTCACAGACTTCCGTCGCGCACTGGTTAAATGCGGTTAGTACTTCTTTCAATTTAGAGCGTTCGATCCCCAGCAGCAGGCTATATACTTTAATTTGCATGACATCGCCCGATAGAATCGCTGTATTGACGTCCCACTTCTCATGGACAGTGGGATTGCCCCTTCGAATGGGGGCGTTGTCCATAATATCATCGTGCAGAAGGGTAAAGTTGTGAAACACTTCCACCGCTGTAGCGATAGGCACGATCGAACGAGCATCACGCTTGTACAAAGAGTAGGAGAGAAGCGTGAGCAGGGGCCGGAGCCGTTTACCGCCAAGGGCCATGATATACCGCAGCGGCTCGTAGAGCGACCGGGGTTCTTTTCCGAATTTTTGTTTTTTGATCCCTGACTCGATCTGGGCAAGCAAATGATCAACGCGCATTCGTTTCAAGGCTTAGTCCTAAACGGCTGCCGTTCGTTCTTCAAACGTCAGGTCAATTAATCGCCTGTCGACATCGGTCTTCTTTACCCGCACACTCACTTCGTCCCCTAACCGATACACTTTCTTTCTTCTCCGGCCGATCACACGATAATTCTTTTCTTCGAACTCATAAAAATCGTCTTTCAAATCAGAGAGCCGCACCATGCCTTCACACCGGGTCTCGATGATTTCGACGAAAATTCCAAAATCAGTTACGCCGGTGATGATACCCTGATATACTTTATTCTCCGCCATGCTCATGAATTCCACTTGCTTGTATTTAATCGAAGCGCGCTCGGCATCCGCGGCCCGTTTTTCCCTTTCGGAAGAGTGGATGCACTTCTCCTCGTATTCGGTTTTATTCACCGGCCTGCCTTGATTCAGGTAGTGTTGCAACAAGCGATGGACCATCATGTCCGGATAGCGCCGGATAGGAGAGGTGAAATGCGTATAATGATCAAACGCTAACCCGAAATGGCCTTTTGCCTCAGTCGTATATTTGGCTTTGGCCATCGTACGAACAGCCAGGGATTGCAATACATTTTGCTCCGGCTTTCCTTCAATTTCATCCATCAGCCGGTTCAGTGACCTGGATACGGAGCTTTCCTCAACATTGATTTTATGTCCAAACTGGGTAGCGAATTTGGCAAAGTCAGCAACTTTATCGGGATCGGGAAAATCGTGGGTGCGGTAGACGAACGTATTTTTCTCGGCCCCTTTTCTCATCTTAAAAACATGGGTAGCCACGGCCCGGTTGGCCAGCAACATGAACTCTTCAATCAGTTTGTGCGCATCTTTGCGAACCTTCGGTACCACGGCCAGCGGTTTGCCCTTTTCATCGAGCTTGAATTTGACTTCCGTCGTTTCAAAATTCACGGCCCCTTTTCGAAAGCGTTCTTTGCGAAGCTTGTGATGAAGGTCGTTTAGAATTTTTAGTTCGTCCGAAAACTGACCTGCACCGGCTTCGATTACTTCCTGTGCAGCTTCGTAGCTAAAACGGTAGTCGGAGTGAATAATAGTCCGTCCGAACCATTCCTGGAGCACTTGCCCCTGACCATCCATTTCAAACACGACGGCAAACGTGAGCTTATCCTCATTCGGACGAAGTGAACACAATTCATTCGAGAGGCGCTCCGGGAGCATGGGAACAGTCCGATCGACCAGGTACACGGAGGTGGCCCGATCGAAGGCATCGTCGTCCAGCGAGGTCCCGGGCTGAACATAATGCGTCACGTCGGCAATGTGTACTCCGACTTCATAACGGTCATTTTCTATTTTGCGAAAGGAGATGGCGTCATCGAAATCTTTCGCGTCTTCCGGGTCAATGGTAAATGTTAGTACGTTTCGAAAGTCCCGGCGCTTTTTTATTTCATCGCCTGTAATGCCTTCGCTGATCGTCCTGGATTCCTGAAGGACTTTTTCTGTAAAGCGAAAAGGAAGGTCAAACTCGGCCATGATAGAATGAATCTCGGCTTCGTTTTCACCCGTCTTGCCCAGGATTTCCACCACCTTGGCCTCCGGACTTTTGTCACCTTCACCCCACTTGATCACTTCAAAAACGACCTTGTCATTCGTCTTGGCTCCTTTGAGGTGTTCCGGGTAAATGAAAAAGTCCTGATAGATTTTTTTGAAATCCGGGACGACAAAAGCATAGTTGGCAGAGGTCTCCAGGCGGCCTACAAAACGGGTGCGGTTGCGCTTCACCACCTCGATAACCTTTCCCTCTCGGCTCTTGCCCGATTTAGCGGAGGACACGGCTACTGCAACGGTATCTCCGTGAAGGGCGGAGCCCAGGTCGCGGGTTGCAACATAGATGTCATTGCTTTCTTCCCCGGTAACGACATAAGCAAAACGGGGGTTGACGTGATCCACCTTTCCGGTAAGAGAAACCGGCTTGCGGTTACTCTTAAAACTTCCGTTGGTTAGATGTTCGATGAGGCCCTCCTCCTCGAGTTGATCCAGGATAAAATAAACCTCTTTGATCAACGCCTTCTTTTTGATCCCCAGCCTTTTGCCGAGTTGGTCAGGGGTGTAGGCTCTGCCGGCCGTTTCCTCCAGCAGGTAAAGAATGGACGATCGGACACTGCCCTTTTCCTTCTTTTCTTTTTTCTCTTTTTCTTTTTTGAATTTCTTTTTACTCATAGGAGTTGTCTGAAGAACCCGGCCTTTTGCGACCATTGTGTTTTAAGCCGTTCCCCAAGGGATTGATAGGTATCTGTGGAAGCGACAGTTTCGATATCCAGAAATAGAATGTCGCGGAGTTCGGATGACATTATGGAATATTCCTCAAAGGTAGGCAAAAATGAAGAACAACTAGTCCAAATGGATTTCCTTACTCTATTCTATGAATGAAGCACCCCTTCCATCTCCAGTTCTTTGATGAAAATGAGGTTGTCTGTGCAAATTGAATCCGGTACGAAAACAAACCGCTTGTCGTAAATCTGAGTGCCGATGTAATAGCTTACCCAATACTCATTATTGAGGTGGAACAACCCGGGGTCGATGGGCTCGACGACCGCATGACCGTGAGCGGGAACCGTTTCCAGGAAATGGCGCAGGACTGTTGTTTTCTGCTTTTCGCCCTCCTTTTCTCCGTACCCCTGACTCGCTACCAATGTATTTTCAATCGGAAACTCATTATTATTGATCAACATGACTTTCCATTCTTCCAGTCCCGGAAGTCCCTCTCTCACCACGGCCAGCGTAACATTTTGAACGAGGGGTATTTCGATATCTTTCTTCATGCTTATGCTTCGGGTCTTGCCAAACTCCGGTCAATTTACTAACGACATTTCAAATAAGGAGAGCAATTTTTCTTTTAAAATTTCCTTGACCTTGTTCATATCTTGTACGGTCCCGGTTTCCTTTTTCAACGAAGTGACCATTTTATCTTCAATCCCGCAGGGAACGATGTAGTCAAAATAAGTCAGATCGGTATTGACATTAAAGGCAAGTCCGTGCAACGTCACCCACCGGCTCGTTTTTACGCCGAGTGCACAAATTTTTCGGGCGCGTATTCTATTTTCGGGCTCGAGCCATACTCCGGTAAGATCGGGAATTCTTCCCGAGGCGATACCGAATTCGATTAAGGTTTGAATGACCGATTCTTCCAACAAGCGCATGTAGCGGTGAATGTCAGTAAAAAAATTTTCAAGGTCCACCACCGGATAAACAACGATTTGCCCCGGTCCGTGGTAGGTAATGTCTCCTCCCCGATTGATGTGATAATAGGTTGCCTGAATGGAAGTGAGGCCTTCCTTTTTCAACAACAGATTTTTTTCATCGCCGCTCCTTCCCAACGTGAATACATGTGGATGTTCACAGAATAACAAATAATTATCGGTTGGCTTCTGAAGCGACTCCGGCAGATTCCTGTTTTCCGTTTTTACGGCCAGTATTTTATTGAACAGATCAGTCTGGTAGTCCCAGGCCTTTTTGTAGTCGATCAGCCCCAGGTCAATGAATTTTGTTTCCCGATGAATGTGCTGGTTCACTTGAGTTTTGCCAGCTCTTCCTTTAAAAAGACGATGGCTTCGACCGGATCGGGGTCAATTTGATTTTCCTTGGCGAGGAAATAGGAGATCCAATCCGTGAGGTGTATTAAGTAATAATATTGTTCCAGTAACGAAGCTCCTTCTGCAACGATGTCAATGATAGGATGCGATCGCTTTTCGAAGATCTCCCGGCAGATCTCCATGCGCTTCTCCACGCGTTCGTGGTCGTGATCGGAGTACAAATAGATCACCTGCGATTGCAGAAGAACGGATTCCGGGAAACGCCAGCCGACGATTTCGTTATGGTTCATTTCCGGGAAGGTGCTCACGTGCGCCATTTGCTTGGCATTCTCATTCAATTGATTTTGAAATCGCAGGGCCATAGCCTGGAGGCGACCATCGCAGTAAATGATGGGAAGTTTCCCCTTCAACTTTTTGGCAATTAACTCGGCTTCGGCCTGAATGGCTTTTTCACCGCGGTCGAGGTATTCGATTGAATTTTCGGTTTCCTTGATATAGGCCGCTCCGATGAGATTGGTGTGATACAAGGTCGACAAGAGCGAAACGAGCATATATCCCAGTTGGGCCCGGGGACTTGCCGATCCTCCCGGTACCTGGATATAAAACAGGTTATATTCCTTGGCCGTCTCCAGCATCTTTCCTCCCGACGTAATGCAAATGATGTGGGCGCGCTTGTGCATCGCCTTGTTGACTGCTGAAAGGGTTTCTTCGGTATCTCCACTGTAGGAGCAGGCGATGAAAAGGGTATGCGGACTGACGAATTGCGGGATGTTATATCCTTTGCAAACGGTAATTGGAATGGGGACCCGTCCAAACGTAAGCGATTCCACCAGGTTGGCGCCTATACCCGAGCCACCCATACCGGTAATGAGAATATTGCGGATATCACTGCCAGGCCTGACAAAGTCAACAGCCTGACCGATTTTTAACGCTTCGGCCAATTGGCGCGTGAACCCTTCGATTAGTTTTTTCATCTGTTTAAATCTACCGCACTATTGAATTTAGGGGCCCCATCGACTTCCTGCTGTCACGTTTCGTCCGCCAGCGAATTTTATCAGGAAATCCTGACTTGTCCGGAGAAGGAGCATTCCATCCGGCGATCTATCTTTCGGTGTCAAAGGTAGGCCCATGAGTGATAATATCAAAAGAGGAAATGAAGGCGAGCGCCTCGCTGCCGATTTTCTGGTGCAGAAAGGTTTTGAGATTGTGGCGCGCAACTATCGCTACAAGCATTCAGAGATAGATTTAATCATAAAGAAAGCCAACTGGCTGATTTTTGTAGAGGTAAAGACGCGAAGTTCCTATGCCTTTGGTTATCCGGAAGAATTTGTGGACAATAAAAAAGTGAAATTGATCCTGGAGGGCGCCGACCATTACATTTATAAAACAGACTGGCAAGGCAATGTACGGTACGATATTGTTTCCATCCGGCTCGGTAGAAATAAAACGGAAATTGTACATCTCGAAGATGCGTTTTATTAGTACTGTATTCGAACAGCCAGGGTCAAACATCGTCTCTCGAAGGGGAAGATGCGCGAGCCTTGGACGGGGAACGTATCGTCCCCTCGGGAGACGATACTTGACGTTGGGTCCAGCGTGTCTCGAAGTGGATGATGAGCGAGCCTTGGAGCGGGACGTATCGTCCACCTCGGGAGACGATACTTGACTTTCCCTCGGGAGACGATACTTGACGTTATGTCCAGCATCGTCTCTCGGAGAGGACGATGCGAAATCCCGGTACGATTTCTGTCGTTAAATTCTTACCGCTTGTCGCTGGAGTAGATTTCCACCCCTTTGGCATCCCACTCCCGTTTAATAAACGGCTTCCCCACTTTTTCAAAGGGCTGTTTGGGATAGGCGATGATGCGTTTGCGTTTGCCTGTCGGATAATTTTCAACCCAATCGTTTACTTTTTGGCTCCACTGATATTCTCCCACTACTGCCACCTGTCCATTCTCGTGGAATAAATAATAATAACCGTCCCGCTCGCCGTACTCGATGGGAATGATCTCCTTTAGCTTTTTGCGCTCCATCGGGTCGTAGTAGGTGACGATGGATTCTTTTGGCCAGCCCTTGTAGTATTTTTCCTTGTCTTCGACCAGGTCCGAACGATTGTACCGCATCCAGCGTCCGTGCTTGGTGCCTTTAAAAAAAATACCCTCCTCCAGCAACACGGTGCCCTGCATCTTTCTGTACTCGCCGTGCAGGAGCTTGCCTTTCTTGGGGTCAAAGGTAGAAGTCCTTCTTATCTCGTGGCGGGTGAAATCAAACCAATAAATATCGCGCACGAACGTGTTGGGCAATTCCGGTTTTTTGAGATAAAAGAAGTATTCAACGGTGACCGTATTGCCATACCCTTTCCGGGTAAAACCCTTTTTTGTTTTGATCCCATAGAAAACTTTTTTCTTGCGCTTCTTTTTCTTGGTGACAATGGGCTCCTCTATTTTCTGGTCCAGTTCCAAAAGCGAGAAAGGTTTGTCTGTGTCGAACGTAAACTGCCCCTCCTGCTTGCGCGGCTCATTCTTTTCCTGGGCTGCCAGGAAGCCCGGAATTGCAAAAAAAGACAGGATCAGGAGTTTTCTCATACGAATCAACTAACGAAATTAACTCGTTTTTATTTCAGAACCTTGTATTAGCGGATGGCAGACGGACGTCGCATTTAGATCAAGACACCAACTCCACGCTACGTTTGATGAAACTAGTAAGGTCGGCTCCGGTTAACAGGTTCTGGGAGAGCAGCGCCAGGTCATAGGCCTGCTTGGCCAGCTTCACTTTCTGGTCCTCGTTTTCTGCCTTCAGGATTTTTTGAACAATGCCATGATTGGCGTTGACCGTCACGTTGTAACTATCGGGCATGCTGCCCATAAAGGCATATCCTCCTCCGCCCGTTTTGGCCATGTCTTTCATCCTGCGCATCCACTCACTCATCGTAACCAGGACCGGCAGATCCGACGGCGCCATTGACTCCACGGCCAGAATCATGTTCTTATTATTAACCGCTTTTTCAAAAATAGTTTTTACCAGCTCCTCTTCTTCCTTGCTCAGAACGCTGTCTATTTTTTCGTCCGTGGCAATCAACTTGTCCAGGGTTTCACTATCGACTCGTTTGATCTGTGTTTTTTCCAGTTTTTGCTCAAGATTGCTGATGAAATGACTGTCCAGGACGCCTTCCATCAGGAGCACGTCATATCCTTTGGTTTTGGCAGATTGAATGAATGAATCCTGCTTGGCCGAATCGGTTGTATAAATGTAGACCACCTGTTTTTCCTTGTCGGTTTGGGCGGCGCTTACCTTTTCTTTGTATTCGTCCAATGTAAAGTACTGCGCATCTACATTCTTCAGCAGCACAAAATCCTTCGCTTTTTCATAGAATTTTTCGTCGCTGATAATTCCGTACTTTACAAAAATGCTGATATCGTCCCACTTCTTTTCAAATTCCTTTCTGTCTTTTTTGAACAATTCAGCCAACTTATCCGCTACCTTTTTGGTAATGTGCTGACTGATTTTTTTCACGCTAGCATCGCTCTGCAAATAGCTGCGCGAAACGTTGAGGGGAATATCCGGCGAATCCAACACCCCATGGAGCAGCATCAGGAAATCGGGAACGACATCCTTGACCTCATCGGTGATGAACACCTGGCGCGAGTAGAGCTGAATCTTATTTTTATGTAACTCAAAATCATTCTTCACTTTCGGGAAATAAAGAATGCCCGTGAGCGAGAAAGGATAATCAACATTGAGGTGTATCCAAAAGAGCGGATCCTCCGAAAACGGATACAGCTCCTTGTAAAATTTAATGTAGTCCTCATCCTTCAGGTCGATGGGCGATTTGGCCCACAGGGGGGAGGGATTGTTGATGATCCTGTCCGTCGTGACCGTTTTATATTTTGGCTTCCCGTCTTTATCAACACCATCCTCTACACTTTCCTCTTTGGTACCGAACCGGATCTCGACCGGAAGGAACTTGCAATATTTTTCCAGGATGCCTTTCAGCCTGAATTCATCCAGAAACTCTTCGGAATCCTTATTGATGTGAAGGATCACATCGGTGCCTCTTTTTTCCTTCTTGGCAGGAGCCAGCACAAACTCGGTGGAGCC
>DATHFS010000596.1:0-6360 GCA_035317975.1 Cyclobacteriaceae bacterium
TACTGGCCGCCTGGACGACCTGGCCTCCTCCGTTTATGGTGAGTACGTCGTCGTACCAATTTACCGGCGTGCTATTGCGGTCTACAGAGACAAACCAGACATTTTGTTTTACGGCGACGAAGGCATCCACGGCGGGACTGCCATTGAGGCGGGTTAACTCTGTATCAAATTTCGGCTTTGAGAGACTTAAACTCAAAAGAGTGTCCGAGCCCTGACCAATGATAATATCTTGCTCAGCAAAAATGGTATTGATCGTTCCCGTACCCGGTTTTTTAGTTACCGGAACAGTATAGACGCCATAAAACTTGATCGTCGACGAAATAATATCAAAATCGCCAAAGACGATGGAAATAACACCGCCATTTACTCCATCCCAAAGGCCCGCAATATAAATATCGCCAACGGAATGACTAAATGGAAGGGGTGTGCTTCCGTCAACGTGAACATGGATGATGCCCGAACTTGTATAGCCTGGCTGACTTGATAGATTCAGTGTGACATTGGGTGGCAGCGCCTCTCCACTGAAGGCAATATCGGCCAGCGAGGCGCAATATCCGATCGCGGTGGAAGCTTTGAAGCCATCCTCCAACGGCGTAAGCTCTGCACGCTGTGTGAACTCACTTACCTTGTGGCAACAGGAAAGAGTAGCTACGCCGGTTAGCAATGCAATTGTCACGATGTAGCGCATAGGGAGCTATTAAGTTACTGCACCGAAGCTACAACCTTTCTCATCTTCTCCAACCCCGTTTTAGCAACAGTTAACGGATCATTCTTCCAGTACTCCCGGTTAAATAATTCCAGTGACAGCACTTTCGTGCCGCCCATGTTGGAAAGATCGGTAATGACTTGCTTGAGCGGCGCTACACCATCTCCGGGATAGACGCGATCTTTGTCTTGTTGTTCCTGGCGTGGAATAGACGACGGGAAATCGTTAAAATGAATAACATCGAGAATCTTTCCATTAATCATTTTCAGGCATTCAAATCCCGAGCCTCCGCGGAACAAGTGATAGACGTCAGGTAAAATATGCACATCGGGATCGTTGGCGGCGGCCGCGGCCTGAAGTGCCTGGCCAAAGTGATAAAATACAGGCGACGATCCCCAGAATTCCAATTGAGGCATCACCCCCGTTTGCCGGCCGAGGTCAAGCAATTGTTTGTACCGTTCGCCCACCTTAAACAAGTCCAGTGGTACATCTGTTTTCACCCCTGCCGAAGGAGCCGCAATGCGGGTGCAACCGAGTTCAGCCATCCACTCCATCTCTTGCCGCATCTGATCGAAGCCCGCTTTCCGTTGTTGCTCATCCTCTACCATCCAGGGAGCAAATCCGATTGCATCCTCCACCCGGACATGGCTATCGTCAATGTACTTCTTCAACGACGCAAGTGTATGACCTTGATCCTTGTATTCTTTCACGTCTTGCACCCAGAGCTCCACGCCATCATACCCTGCCCTGGCCGCAATCTCGATGTACTTCTGTACTCCCGGTTTTTGCGCGCTGATCGTACTCGTATTCAGGCAGAATCTGAATTTGCCTGCAGGTTTTTTTTCCTGGGAAAAAGCTAAAGGAGACAACATCATTCCAGTTGTCGCCAGGCCCACGGTTTTTAGTGCATCGCGTCTTTTCATGTCTGAACTATGATTTATTTGATTTGATTGATGAGTATGATTGTGTTTGGCGCTCAGGGCGTCGTACTTAGCGTAACGGTCGACTCGATTGATCTTTCCCGAATATAACCAATTCGCCAATCACCCTAATCATTCAAATCAAATAAATCACAGTTCACACATTACCCACCCTTCCTTGTAGCTTTCTTCTGTTCCGGCCAGGTACCGGGAAGACCCGTCTTTGAATTGATGGGCAATACACTTTTCTCGCGCGAGGTGGTCACCGGATCTTCACTCGCCATGTAGACCAGGATGGCTGTTAAAATTGCATTGTTGCGGACATCGTCAAAAACAATTTTATCATACGTGTCGCGATTGGTATGCCAGGTGTAATTGAAATACGACCAATTCAATGAACTCAGTGAAAATGCGGGAGCGCCGGCAGCAACGAAAGAAGCAAAGTCCGATCCTCCCCCACCCGGCGTTCCCGGGAACTTGGTCTCTATAGGTTTCCTGATCGCCTCCGGCACTTTTGATAACCAGCGGTCGATATACTCATAGGCATACAGAAAGCCCTGACCGGTAATGTTGATCACTCTTCCTGTCCCGTTATCCTGATTAAAAAGGGCTTGAAGGTGCTGTACGATTTCCGGATGATCCTCTACGAAGGCCCTGGATCCGTTGAGTCCCTGCTCTTCACTTCCCCAATGGCCTACAAGGATCGTTCGCTTAGGATGAGGATACACCTTTTTCAGAATGCGCATGGCTTCCATCATGGTCAGTGTACCGGTGCCATTGTCGGTCGCTCCTGTACCTCCATCCCAGGAATCAAAATGGGCAGATAGCATCACATATTCATCGGGTTTTTCTGTTCCTTTTATTTCCGCCAAGGTATTGAAAGTAGGAACGACGCCCATTTCTTTCGAGTCGGTGCGTATGCTGATAGCGGGTTTGCTTCCTGATTCCGTCAGCCGGTACAGCAGTCCGTAATCTTCCAGCGAAATATCTACGGTAGGGATCTTTTTTGTAAATGCCTCAAAGATCTTATTCACTCCAAAACCTTTGGACCAGTTCGACATGACGATGCCAGCCGCACCCGCCTTCTCCAGGGCCCCCGGCAGCGTCTTGTTGGTATAACCGGTTTTCTTGATCCGGTCGGTCCATGCGTCAGTTTGTGCGGTCCGGGCCATTTTCATTTTTTCAACGGATTCTTTGCTGCCGAATTCCTCCCAGTTATAGTCGGGCCTGCCCGTGGGCTGGTTCATGGAGGTCATGATAAACTTCCCTTTTGCAGACGGCAACCACTTTTGAAAGGCCATAGAATCAGTTGCATCTGGTATGACAATTACTTCGGCCGTGATCGTCTTGCCTCCCGTTCCCGGACTCCATGCCAGTTGCATACCCTCCAGCGACTTGGTGCGGGGATGAACCATATCGATATGCGATATCCCTCTTTCCCATCCTCTCCACTCTCCCCACTTCTCATTCCTGGCCGCAATACCCCAGCCAGAGTACGTACTGAGTGCCCAGTCATGGGCTTGTTGCATCTGCGGTGTGCCCACCAGTCGTGGTCCGATTCCATCCAACAACGCATGGGCCAACTTTTCCAACTGTGAATTCTCCGTAGCTTCTTTGACGATGGCATCAACAACAGGGTCTGGTGTTTGAGCAATGCAGAGAAAACTGGAAATAACGAAGACAAAAAATAAGATTGGTTTTTTCATAGGATCAGGAATAAGATCACCTTCCGTAATGGCGGACAAAGAAAATCCTTTTTCGACAATAGAACAGGAAGAAAATGATGAATGGTGAAAGGAGAACTTACTGCAGGATGTTTAGCTGAGGTCCACGCAAAGGGTGCAAAGGAAATAAATCGTAGCGATCTTTGCGTATTAACTTTGCGCTCTTTGCGTGAACCTTGGATCAGAATTTCAGTATCTGCGAAGCATGCTCCTTCGTATCGACTTTGTCGATAATATTGGAAATGACCCCTTTCTCATCGATGAGGAATGTCGTCCGGGCCGTTCCCATGAATTTTTTTCCATCCCTGTTTTTCTCGACCCAAACCCCATACTTCTGATTGATCGATTTGTCGGTATCCGCCAGGAGGGAGAAGGGCAGCGTGTATTTGTCCTTGAAGCTCTTGTGCGAAGCCTCGTCATCGGAACTGATTCCCAGGATCACATAACCGGCCTTCACCAGGGCGTCGTTGTTGTCGCGCAGGTTACAGGCCTCTTCCGTGCATCCGCCGGTAAAATCTTTAGGATAGAAATACAAGACCACTTTTTTGCCCAGGTAGTCGTGGAGGCTGATCTTTTTTCCGTCCTGATTATTGGCGGTAAAGTCAGGGGCCCTATCGCCGATTTTCAATTGAGCAAAGCTGGTGAGCGTATACATACTGAGTACCAGCACAAGGATTACGATTTGTGATTTCATTTTTTTATATGTTTAATGGATTATTTCAGTAGAAACTGTTCTTCGTATACTTCCGGACCAAGATCAGGGGGTATCAAGGACTTCTTTCTCCAATGCTTTTTCGACAAATTGATTAAGAGAGATTTTCATGGCTGCAGACTTGATGGCCGCCAGACGGTGGATTTTTGGTTTTAAGCGAACGTTAAAACTGCCCTTGAATTCCTTATCAGGCTCCTTCCCTTGCTGCTCACACGTTGCCAGGTAATCATCGATCGACTCTTCGAAGGCCTGAATCAGTTTTTTGACTGTTTCTGCCTCAAATGTTACCACATCACGGATTCCGGGTATTTTTCCAAAAAAAACCTTGTCCTCCGCACTGAATTCTACCGTACCTGTATAGCCTTTGTATTCCAAAACATTTTTCATAATAATCCTTCCTCTCGCCCCTTAATTTCTATGTATCGAATGTAACTAAAATCCTCAAAATAACATCTCCCCTCTCCGCTTCGGAGAGGGGCCGGGGGTGAGGTTATTTCAACTCCAAAACGACCACCGAAAACGGCGGCAGCTTTACTTTCAAAGAATTCGTCGCCAGGCTAACGTCCTTAAACTTTTCCGGCTTAACCGCATCCGGCTTTTCAAAGGTATTATGGTCCTGAAGTTTGCCCGATGTTAAAATCCGTCCCGTAACGACACTGAATTTAGCACCCCGGATATCGATAACAATATCCTGTGCCTGCTTCGCATCGATATTAACCAGGGAGATATGTATTACTCCGTTCTGGTCACGGGAGGCGGAGGCCGACACGGCCTGCAATTTTTCCTTACCCAACGAATACTCATTGCTTTTGAGTTCAAGAGGCAGTGCGATAGCATCCTGGTGCACATTGTACATCTCCATCACGTGATACGTCGGTGTCAGCAGGATTTTCTCTTCGTTGGTTAAGATCACGGCCTGCAATACATTAACGGTCTGAGCGAGGTTAGCCACCCGTACGCGGTCGCAATGCCGGTTAAAAATATTCAGTGTAACGCCGGCGAGGACTGCATCGCGCAAGGTATTTTGCTGAAACAAAAAACTTGGATTCGTGCCGGGCTCTACGTCATACCACCCACCCCACTCGTCCACCACCAGGGCGATTTTCTTTTTTGGATCGTATTTGTCCATGATCGAAGCATGCCGGGTCACCAGCTCTTCCATCAGCAGCGCCGCCTTCATCGTGGCGAAGTATTGCTCCTCGCTGAACGTCGTAGCCGACCCTTTGTTATTCCAATCGATTACGGAATAGTGGTGCAGGGCCACTCCTTCCAGCATACCATGAGGAATGTCGCGCATCATCACCTCCGTCCAGTTGTAGTCGGAGGAGTTGGCGCCCGAGGCTACCCTGAAGAGATGTTCATCATTCGACCAATCCACCATGAACGTAGCATATTGGCGATACAGGTTCGCATAGTACTCCGGCTTCATGTTCCCTCCACATCCCCACACCTCATTGCCGACGCCCCAGAAGCGGGCGCTCCACGGTTTATCGCGACCGTTCTCACGGCGGAGCGTAGCCATCGGACTTGATCCGCCAAAATTGACATACTGCACCCAATCGGAGAGCTCTTGTACGGTGCCGCTTCCCACATTCCCGGCCAGGTAAGGCTCCGCACCAATCCGCTCGCACATGTCCAGGAAATCATGGGTACCGAAACTGTTGTCTTCGGTCACTCCTCCCCACCATTTGTTCACCATGGAAGGCCGCTTGTCTTTCGGTCCAACACCATCTTTCCAATGATAGGTATCTGCAAAACACCCGCCAGGCCAGCGAAGGTTGGGTACTTTCAATTTTTTCAAGGCTTCCACTACGTCGTCGCGTACCCCTTTGGTCGTCGGTATTTTTGAATTCTTGTCGCCTACATAAAAGCCACCGTAAATGCAATGACCCAGGTGCTCAGCAAAGTGCCCGTAGATGTGGCGGCTGATCTTTTCCTTTCCCAGGTCGGCGTTGAGGACCAATTGATTTTGGGCAAAGGAAGAAATTCCTGATGGCAAGAATAAAAGAATAAGCGCTGAGATTCTCATGATGGTCATTGTCCGACCTGTGATTTATTGGATTCTAATGATGGCCATAGTCTGAACTGTGATTCTTGTGATTTAAATGATTGCTATGAAGTTGGTTATTGCTTGAATTCAATCGTCGCCGTCATTAAGAATCCCAGTTCCGACCGAATCCGAAGGTAATCATCTTAATCATAAAAATCATAAAAAATCACAGTTCAGACAGTCATCGTGCCGACAATTGGATCAGGTTCAGCGGTGTCTCTTTCTTATTCCAATGGGAATGAACTGCT
>DATHFS010000597.1:0-2376 GCA_035317975.1 Cyclobacteriaceae bacterium
CGACGCCTCCTTCAAATCGACCAGGAATAAAAAATCATATTCTTTGGGGCCTGTCATGTGAGCGGACACCATCAGGGCCCTCGCACCGATCAATTCAAAGAGCAAATCATTCTGATGGACCAGCGAATCGAGGCTATTGGCTGAGGCCGTAAGGGCAGCAAAATAGGCGCTCCGTTGCAAATGGCCCCACATCCCGGAGCCCGCAATCTCTTTCCAACTTTCAATGGGATGATCAGATGCGATACAAAAGATCGCATCCGATGGAATCAGGTGAAAGGCTTCTATCGATAGGGACGTACCTTGTGCCCGATACCATTTCAAGCCGACCCATCCGATTGCAGTCAGGAGGCCCAGCGCAATAACCCATTTGAATACCTTTCCCATTTTGAAATGGTTGGTTGCAGGTTTTTCTCCCGCAGATCTCGCAGATTAACGCAGAAAAGTCAGGAAAGGTATTTTGGCAATGGGAAGCCTAGGTACGAAATTCTTTCTTAGCCGGAATATCAAAGATTGACAAAAATACCTCTGCGAAAATCTGCGAGATCCGCGGGAAACGAGGTTTGTACTATTTAACTAGTTTGACCTCTATCGCATTGAGTCCCTTATGACCCTGCTCTACCTGGAATGTGACTTTATCGTTTTCCTTGATCTGACCCAGGTGGCCTTTTACGTGAGTGAAAATACTTTCCTGCGACGTGGTGTCTTTAATAAACCCAAATCCTTTTGATTCATTGAAGAAGGTGACGACGCCGATCCTATTGATATCCACTTCCTCAGCCGGCTTCCGTTTCGGGACGCCAATTTCGATATGTTCAGCGTTGATTCTTTTCTTTTTTGTGATGTCAGGGGGAGTGGAGGTGATATTCCCGAATTCGTCAACATAGGCCAGCATGCTGTCCAGGCTGCCATCGGAAGCATGCGCCTTTCTTTCTTCCTTTCGTTGAGCCTTCTCTTCCTTCTTTTTTTGTCGTTTTTTCTCTTTTTCTTTTTTGTTCCAGGTTTCTTGCGATTTTGGCATACGTTGGGTGTTGTTGGTTTGTAAAGTGGCTTTCCAAGACAAAGTTAAAAAAAACGAGGGTCATTTTTACCTTTTACCGGACGCATTTCAAACCGTTGTTCTGCCAATGTCCGCAAGAATGGGGATTTTGGGTATCCGGGGGTCGCTAATTCCTACGCGGCGGAACAAATTGGCCGAAAAAGTCGATTTAGGATTCAAAATTCAAGATTGCGCGTACAGATTTGGATTGGTTCCAGTGCCGTAAGATCAGCAGTCACAAATCACCAATAAACAATCAAAAATCTGACACGTGGATTGTCGCGTGAAAATCACAAAAATCACAGTTCAGACTATTCCGCCGCCCACAGGATTGCATTCCGCACCAGCGCTTCAAAGTTCTTGTCGGTGCACAAGGAAGCATCGTGACCAATGCCGATATAAACCATCCTGCGAAAACGTTCGTTGGTCCAGATAATCGGGTGATCCCCCATCGGCTTGTTCTGTATGTAGGTCGATTCATCAGCGAGTGCTAAGACGTGCACGTTGGGTCGTGGACTTTTGTCAAATTCATACCATTCGTCGCTGATCTCAAATTTTTCGGGGAGGTTTTTGGTGACCGGATGGGTACGGTCTTCGATGATGACGGTTCCTTTTTGAAACTTCGGATGGGGAGAATACGATACTCCACCCATCATGTCTTCAAACCACTGCCAATAGCGCCGCTCCGGCTTCACAAACATTTTACCCGCCAACCCGGCCGCATGGATCCCCACCCAGCCGTTGCCTTGCTCCACAAATTTTTGCAAGGCATCCTGCTGTGCTACGGACATATCAAAGGGGGCAAGCTGCAACATGACAAAAACCTTGTACTGTTTGAGGTTCCCTTCATTGATCCGGCTCGAATCGTCCGTGAAGTCTACCTGGAAATGATTTTCATCGCCTAGTTTTTTTAGAAATGGGTCAGCACACGTCATCATACGGGTGTGGTCTTTGGCTTTTGAAATTACAACCAAGACTTTGAATCCGGGTTGTTGCGCCAGGGCTGTCCCTCCCGCAAATGAAACAATCAGAATGATGGCAAGGATGAATTGAAAGGATGATCTTGTCATGGTCAAGAAATTAGTATGGGTAACGTAGGTAGCGTTCACGATATAAAATAGTCATAGGCCTGATTTCAACCTCGCCTTCAATTTTTGCGTGAATCGGGTCGCTGTGCTGCCCAGAAGATAGCATTCCGAAAGAGCGTAGTATAGGAAGCGTTCTCAAATAAGTCCGGCGAATGCCCCATAAATATATAAATATTCCTTGCCCGGAACGCGTCATTGGTCCAGACCACCGGATGATCTCCCATGGTAATCGCCGAGGGAGGTAAGTAGGAC
>DATHFS010000598.1:0-3645 GCA_035317975.1 Cyclobacteriaceae bacterium
AAGCCACAATCAAGGCACAAACAAAAAGAAGGGCATCCTGCTGACCATTGTCGCGGACAATCGTCAAAAAATAATGATTGAACACCTTGATCAGATAATCAGACGAAAAACTGAAATCGGGTACCGGCTCGACGTTGATAACATTGCCCGTTTGATTGAACAATACCTGGAGCATGGGGATCACCAGCACGATATTGAAAGCGCCAAAAATGATCCCCAGAATGGAATAGGTAAAAAACAAAACCAGCCGGGGGACTAAGTCATTGGCAAAAGAGAGAATCCGGAGAAATGTTTTCATGCTAGACAGTAAAAATCAAAAATCATACGATCGCTTCGCAATATTCAACCTCAAAGCTAATGAAGTTACGGACGTATTGGTGTTGTAAAAAGCAACCGGGCTTTTGCTATTGCGGAAGGTCTGTTTCACA
Source organism: Cyclobacteriaceae bacterium (assembly GCA_035317975.1). Classification (GTDB taxonomy): domain Bacteria; phylum Bacteroidota; class Bacteroidia; order Cytophagales; family Cyclobacteriaceae; genus ELB16-189. The sequence goes on from DATHFS010000598.1 coordinate 429, forward strand.
TCGATAAAAAGGTTATGGCGGACCTGAAATGAAGCTGTCAGGTCCACAAACGTGAGCGTGTTGCTTACCCCTTGTCCAATCGTATTTCCAAAGTCGTTTTGATGGAACTTATTATTCTTAAGGATATCGCTTCCCCAATTCACCCCCGTCGTATCACGGCCGATTTTGGCGTAGAATACTTTTGCAACCAGATTGAGCCTGGGAGTCGGCTGGTACCGCAGGATCCCCACGAATTCTTTAAAATTGGCACCCAGAGGATGGGCAATCGGCTGGCGAAAGTTGGAATAACTGCCATATTGTGTGTAGTGTGAATAGGTATAAGGGCTTACTGTATTCATTTCCAACTGAACGTCCAGGTTTTCGATTCCGGCCACGTCGACGTATTTCAATCCCAATTGGCCGCCAAACTTATTTGCCCACCAGCCATCCCCCGCTTTTAAATGGCTCAACTTAAACTCATCAATCGTGACCTGACCATAAAACGAAAGCCGGCGGATGGCATTCCACTTAAAATCCGTCCCTACGATCACGTTATCCGGACTGCCGCTCTGTTGCTCGATGGCCCGGTAGAAAATAACGGGATTCAGGTAGCTTAGATCGAACGCGCTCCTGTTGACGCTGTCCCTCGGGCTGAAGATGACGGATTCGAACAACCCAAGATTAAATTTCTTGCCGATGTTCACACTCACCTGGTGGAAGGCCATGAATTTCTCGGGATACCGGCCATCGCTTGATCCGGCGATGCTTCCAAAGGCATCGGCCGTCATCCGGTTCAGTTGGAACAGGTAATTTATCTTCCACACCTTGACATTGGTACGAAGGAAAAGATTGGGCGGTGAATAATCTGAAAAGATCAATGACCGGTATCCGTTGCCGATAAACGTGCGGTCGTTTCCAAACTGCATGTAAATGTGTTTGCTAATGTTGAAATCGATGTAACCCCGCGCCTGAAAGTAGTCAACACCATGGGCCTTGAATGTTTTCCAGAATGTTTCGTGCGGAAGGACCGGGTTGAGCAGCATCTGGTCGTGGACATACGATGGCAGGATGGCCTGGTTGTCGCTCAGGTAAGTATAAAAGCCAATCTTGCGGTCAATCATTCCGCGGATCTCTACGCCGCGGGTATTGGTAAAAAGGGATTCACTCAACCGGGAATCTTTACCTGTACCGAAGTAAAATACCGGATTGACATGCAAATCAAAATCAGGAATATCGACATTGGCAAAATCCGATTTTTTCTTATACAATTTCTTAAGCAATGGTTTTTTACTGGAATTGGTTTCAGCGCCGCTCCACTCCCAACTGTCATTTCTCATGTATTCATAATTAAATTGATCGGAGCGCGATGTAAATACCCCGTCCCTTGTATGTAATGAATCCATGAAGGCGACAATGGCCTTGCGCTTGTAGGGCTTGACCGACGTAAAAATTTCCGGCACTACCCTTCCGGCCTTCACCTCATACCGGTCGATCCAATGATAATAGTCCTCGTTGAGTGAGGCATTGGTACTTTGGGATAGGGCAAACCCGGGAAGCAAGGCCAAAAAGAGAACCAATCGCATTTTCATGTCTTTCAGATCGTGTAGAGGGCTCAAAATTGGCCAATTTCCCGCAGAATTCGATTTGGTTTCCCGCAGATCTCGGTTTGTTTCCCGCAGATCTCGCAGATTTACGCAGAACGCTTGCGCTGAAGCATGAGCATAAGCGCGGGAAGACTTGGCGCAGGCGGGTAGGTTTTCACTCATCTGGCCGGGCTGGGCTGAAAACAGAAAGCCGTGAAATAAAGCCATTCAGAATTTTTCTGCGTAAATCTGCGAGATCTGCGGGAAATTTCCTGTCCGTTCCGTATTTTTGCAGTCCTTTAAGTAAGATTCTATGAAAAAGAGCATTCACCCCGAGTATAAGGAAGTGATCTTCTGGGATACTTCCAGCGATTTTAAGTTTTTGAGCCGTTCTACCTCGATTCCAAAGGAAAGCATGAAGTGGACCGATGGAAAGGAATACCCTGTGATCAAAGTTGAAGTAAGCTCGGCTTCTCATCCCTTTTTTACCGGCAAGAAAATGTTCGTGGACACAGCCGGTCGCGTAGAGAAGTTCAAAAACAAATACCAGAAGAAGTCCTGAGTAGGTAGTCTTTAGTCATAGTCCCGGGTTAAAATCCAACTATAAACTCAAGGCTATACACTCAAGACTATGAATGTCATCCTGTTCGACGATCCTACTGACAGAATCAACCTCCTGCCGTTTACGTTCACGAGACCGGTAGCGGCAATCCGAACGGGCATTCTCACGATCGCTGAAAAATGGGAATTGTATTTCCAAACCCGGATCTCGTTTTCCACCGAACGCTACCTTCAGGAAAAATTCCCTTCTGTGTTTTCTTCAGACAATTTTTGGATCAACGGCGCCGTTTGTCCGGATGAGCCTCTGGCGAAACGAATAAGCCAACTTAATCAAGGGGAAGGACTGATCCAGAACAACAAAGTGATTGCCCTCCGGAGTCCCGAGTACGAAATACCGGAAGTCATCTCCGGAAAAATGACCGCCTATGCCGAGCCAATCACCATCGTAGATCAGTTGTGGAAGATATTCCAACTTAACGCAGAACAGATCAAAGCCGATTTCAAGTTGATCACTGCCAACCGGACTTCGGCGCGCATCGAGGATCCCCACACCCGGCTTTATGGAGCGGAAAATATTTTTGTCGAAGAGGGCGTCTACATCCGGGCTGCCATCCTCAATGCAGAAACGGGCCCTATTTACCTGGGTAAAAATAGTATTGTTCAGGAAGGGGCATTGATCCGCGGGCCCTTTGCATTAGGACAAGGGTCCCACATAAGTATGGGGGCTAAAATGAGGGGCAATGTATCGGTTGGGCCATTCTCCAAAGTCGGTGGGGAAGTCAGCAACACTGTTATCTTCGGGTATAGCAATAAAGCGCACGACGGTTATCTGGGGTCCTCGGTGTTAGGGGAATGGTGCAACCTGGGGGCCGATACCAATACGTCGAACCTGAAGAATAATTATGAAAATGTAAAAGTCTGGAACTACGGAAAGAAAGCATTTCTGAATCCAGGCCTGCAGTTTTGTGGCTTGATGATGGGCGACCACAGCAAGTGCGGCATCAACACGATGTTCAACACCGGGACTACCGTGGGCGTCAGCGCCAATATTTTCGGTGATGGTTTCCCCAGGAATTTCATTCCGTCATTTGCCT
>DATHFS010000599.1:0-9326 GCA_035317975.1 Cyclobacteriaceae bacterium
TAACAACGGCGGTGGCCAATGGTGACTTATCCAAGAAAATTACCGTCGACGTTCGCGGCGAAATGCTGGAGTTGAAGAACACCATTAATACGATGGTGGATCAGCTCAATTCCTTTGGCTCGGAAGTAACAAGGGTGGCGCTCGAAGTAGGAACGGAAGGAAAGCTCGGTGGACAGGCAACGGTAAAGGGCATTGGAGGCGTATGGAAAGATCTGACCGATTCCGTAAACCAGATGGCCGGCAACTTAACGGCGCAGGTGCGGAACGTGGCGGGAGTAACAACGGCGGTGGCAAAAGGCGATTTGTCCAAGAAAATCACGGTAGATGCAAAAGGGGAATTGCTTGAATTGAAGAACACCATTAATACGATGGTGGATCAGTTGAATTCCTTCTCTTCTGAAGTAACCCGTGTGGCGCGTGAAGTAGGCTCGGAAGGACAGCTGGGTGGACAGGCTCATGTACCGGGCGTGGGGGGGACATGGAAAGACCTGACCGATTCGGTAAATCTGATGGCCTCCAACCTGACAAACCAGGTGCGAAATATTGCCGACGTAACAACCGCCGTTGCAAAGGGTGACTTGTCGAAGAAAATTGCCGTGGATGTCCGGGGAGAAATGCTCGAGTTAAAGAATACGATCAATACCATGGTCGATCAGCTTAACTCGTTTGGATCGGAAGTAACGCGGGTGGCCCGTGAAGGTGGTTCGGAAGGACAGTTGGGTGGACAGGCTCACGTACCCGGTGTGGGCGGAACCTGGAAAGATCTTACCGATTCCGTCAATAAAATGGCCGATAACCTCACCAACCAGGTTCGCAACATTGCCGACGTAACGATCGCCGTAGCAAAGGGAGACTTGTCCAAGAAAATTACGGTGGATGTAAAAGGTGAAATGCTGGAACTGAAAGACACGATTAACACGATGGTGGATCAGTTGAACTCCTTTGCGTCGGAAGTAACGAGGGTGGCCAGCGAAGTGGGTTCGGAAGGAAAGTTGGGAGGCCAGGCTACGGTGAAAGGTGTCGGCGGCGTGTGGAAAGGATTGACCGATTCAGTAAATCAAATGGCGGGCAACCTTACCGCGCAGATCCGGAATATTGCGGACGTGTCGATTGCGGTGGCAAGCGGTGACTTGTCGAAAAAGATCACCGTCGACGTTCGCGGCGAAATCCAGCAGTTGAAAGAAACAATCAATACCATGGTGGATCAGCTTCGCGGATTTGCTTCTGAAGTAACGCGGGTGGCCCGTGAAGTAGGTACCGATGGAAAATTGGGTGGTCAGGCCATCGTGCCGGGAGTTGCCGGTACCTGGAAAGATTTGACCGACTCGGTAAACGGGATGGCCGGCAACCTTACGGATCAGGTGCGGAACATTGCCGGGGTGACCACAGCGGTTGCCAATGGCGACTTGTCGAAAAAGATCACCGTCGATGTACGGGGCGAAATGCTCGAACTAAAAAATACCATCAACACGATGGTGGAACAGCTTAACTCTTTTGCATTTGAAGTAACACGTGTAGCCCGTGAAGTAGGCACGGAAGGTAAACTGGGAGGGCAGGCCGAGGTGCGGGGTGTTGCAGGAACCTGGAAGGACCTGACCGACTCGGTGAATCAGATGGCATCGAACTTAACGGGCCAGGTACGGGGCATCGCCAAAGTGGTAACCTCGGTGGCAAAGGGAAATCTAAGGCAAAAACTTTCGATCAATGCATTAGGTGAATTAGCTCAACTCACCGATACGATCAATGAGATGATTGATACGCTTGCGGTATTTGCCGATCAGGTGACCAGCGTGGCTCGTGAAGTAGGTGTGGAAGGACAGTTGGGCGGGCAGGCCAGCGTGCCGGGTGCATCCGGAACCTGGAAAGATCTGACCGAGAATGTAAACCAGTTGGCTGCCAACCTGACCACCCAGGTGCGGTCCATTTCAGAAGTCGCTTCGGCGGTAACGAAAGGTGACCTTACCCGCACCATTCGGGTAGATGCTAAGGGTGAATTGGAGGCGCTAAAAGACACCATCAATCAGATGATCACCAACCTTCGCGAAACAACCCTTCGAACCCAGGATCAGGACTGGCTGAAGTCGAATCTGGCGACGTTCACCCAGATGTTACAAGGTCAAAAAGATTTGAACACCGTTACAAAACGCATCCTTTCAGAATTGGCCCAGGTAGTCACTGCGCATTACGGTGCATTTTATATCCTGCAGCAGGAGGATGGAAAACAACATGTTAAACTAAAACTGTTCGCCGGCTACGCTTATAAAGATGAAAATAACATTCCCAAGGAATTCGCAATGGGAGAGGGCTTGGTGGGTCAGTGTGCTTTCGAGAAAGAACGGATTTTGCTCACAAACGTTCCTCATGGATACGTCAAGATAAACTCGGGGCTGGGCAAAGCAAAGCCCGCCAATCTTATCATTCTTCCGGTGCTCTTCGAAAACAATGTAAAGGCGGTCATTGAACTTGCCTCTCTCGATTCGTTCAGCGAGACCCACCTGGATTTCCTCGGACAGCTTACGGAAAGTATCGGGATCGTATTGAATACAATCGAGACCAACTCCAGGACGGAAGAACTGCTGGCACAATCGCAATCCCTGGCCGGCGAACTTAAAACCCAACAGGAAGAGCTGAGAAGAACAAATGATGAACTTCAGGATAAGGCCTTACTGATGGTCAAGCAGAAAAATGAGGTGGAGGCAAAAAACAAGGAAGTAGAGGAGGCCAGAAGGTCATTGGAAGACAAAGCGGAACAGCTTACCCTCACTTCGAAATACAAGTCCGAATTTTTGGCGAACATGTCGCACGAACTGAGGACACCCTTGAACAGCCTCTTGATCCTTGCTCAACAATTGTATGAAAATACGGAAGGCAATCTTAGTGAGAAGCAGATCCGCTATGCAAAAACAATCCACTCCTGCGGGGATGACCTGATTCAGCTCATCAATGATATTCTTGATCTCTCCAAGATTGAATCGGGCTTCATTTCCGCCAACATCACTTCCGTTCGGATTGCCGACATCGCCTCTTTTGCGGAGACGACATTCAAGCCTATTTCGGAAACCAAGAATCTTAAATTTAATATCGAAACAGACAATTCCCTTCCTGCTTCGATCGATACCGACAGCCAGCGTCTGAATCAGATCCTGAAAAACCTGCTGTCCAATGCCTTTAAGTTCACCGAGCAGGGAGAGGTCAATCTTAAGATCTTCAGAGCCAAGAAGGGCTGGAAGTCCGGAAATGAGAATCTGGATACCTCGCCCAGGGTAATTGCCTTCTCCATACGGGATACCGGCATTGGAATTCCGAAGGACAAACAGTTAATCGTATTCGAGGCATTCCAGCAGGCAGAAGGCTCAACAAGCCGCAAATTCGGAGGAACGGGTTTGGGGTTGTCCATCAGCCGTGGTCTGGCGGAATTGTTAGGCGGGACGATTGAACTTGAAAGTGAAGCGGGCAAAGGGAGCGTATTCACGTTCTATCTGCCGCTTGACAAAGTTCATAAAGTAACCCCCATGGAGGTATCAGAAAATGGTCACGGGTTCAAACGGGAAAAGGAAGGCGTCGAAATAAATACCCTGCTGGAGCGGATCGCGATGGAAAGGACCGACACTAAAAGTTCAGGCCCGATCACCGCCATGCCCGGCGAAATCGGCGACGACCGAACCATCATCCAGCTAAAAGATAAAGTGGTCCTGGTCTATGACGAAGATCAGTCGTTCGGGACAGTCATCGTTGACAAAGCGCGCGAGAAAGGGCTAAGAGCGGTTACGGCGACAAACTACCTGGAAATTTTTGAGGGTATTAATCGTTTTGCACCCGTGGCGATCACGCTCGATGTTAAGTCGAAAGAACCCAGCAGCTGGAAGGTGATGGGTCTTTTGCGAAGCGATCTCGCCTACAGGCACATTCCGGTTTACGTTATTTCAGACGAAGTGAACAGGGATCAGGCACTCAAACGAGGCGCCAGAAATTTTCTGTTAAGACAATCCAATCACAAAAAGCTCGACGAACTTTTCGAGGATATTATTTCGACCAGCGAGAAGACCACAAAAAATATCCTGGTCGTGGAAGATAGCGAGCTGGATTCGTCACAAATAGCAAAAATATTTTCCGATAGATCGTTAGAGGTCAACATTACAAAAAGCGGAAAGAAAGCTATTGAACTTGCCCGGAAAGAGGATTTTGATTGCATCGTTCTCGACTATAAGGTACCGGATATTTCAGAAGGCGAAATTATCAGGGAAATCGGCTCGCTGAAGAAACCCTCCGTCCCCGTTATTGTTTATTCCGCTAAAAATTTCAGTGAAGTTGAACTGGATCGCCTCCGGCGTGATACCAATTTCTTCATTCTCAAAGAAGTTAACTGGCTGGAACATTTGCTGGATGAAACGGTTTCTCATTTGCATATTAACCACAAGTCCCTCCTTCCGGAGAGCAGGAAAATCATTGAAAATATCCACAACAAGGAAGATATCCTGATGGGCAAGAATATCCTAGTGGTGGATGACGATGTCCGCAACCTTTTTACGCTCACCACGGTTCTCGAGCGATACAAAATAAACGTGATCACAGCGGAAAGCGGCATGGAGGCGCTCACCCTCCTTAACCAAAATTCCAAAATTGAAATGGTTTTGATGGATATCATGATGCCGGAAATGGATGGTTATGAAGCCACCCGGAAAATAAGGCAGGAGCATAAGAACAGCGCCCTGCCCATCATTGCTGTGACCGCCAAGGCGATGAAAGGAGATCGCCAAAAATGCATTGAGGCCGGAGCTTCTGATTACATCATCAAACCGGTAAAAATCGATCAGTTGCTTTCATTGATCCGTTTATGGTTTCAGTAATGAAAAAATACCTGAACTCAGGTAAACCGATTTGTTGAATTTTGAGCATAAAAAAAGTGACTCCGGTACACCTTACAGCAGTCACTTTTCGCTCTGTTTCTGGGGGTTCCGGTGTCGCTATAATATCATAATAACCAGTATGTTACAATCTTTTTCGACAGGGTGCCCGGAAAACTTTTTAGAATGCGACGTGTATGCTTTACTTTCGTTGTCTGGATAAGTTACTTTCGTTCTGAAATCGGAATGGATGAGGGTACAGGGAAATTATTACGTTTATGGCTTTCGTAAATAACCAACCCAAAATCAATGCAACCGAAGATATTGCTGGTAGACGACCGAGAAGATAATTTATTGTCCATAGAGGCTATACTGGAGGCGGATGGGTACCAGTTTTTTAAGGCCTACTCGGGCAGCCAGGCATTGAAAATACTGCTGAATGAGTATGATTTTGCCATGATCCTCATGGATGTAAAAATGCCCATCCTCAACGGTTTTGAAACGGCTACCTTGATTTACGAACGGGAAAAGCTCAGGCGCATCCCCATCATTTTCATTACTGCCAACAACTATGGCGATGAAAATTTGTTTAAAGGATACCAGGCGGGCGGCATTGACTACATCTTCAAGCCCATCAACCCCGATGTGCTGCGGGCCAAGGTCGCGGTATTCATTGAACTGTACAGGAAAAATAACCTGTTGATCGAACAGGATCGAAAATTATCAGCGCTCAACGAACACCTGGAGGCTGAATTAAAAGTCCTCAGGATTTCTGAAGAAAAAGCCAGGCAATTCAATGGCAAACTCCTGAACGCCATTTCAAACCTGGAATCTATCCTGGCCTCTTCCAAGATGACGATTGAACAATCGGAACTTGTTAAAAGTGACCTGAATGTTTTGCTTAAAGGGTTGCTCGCCGAGATGGAAGATCAGGTGAATGAAAAAAAGGCCACGATTTCAATTGAACCGCTTCCGACCTTGCTGGTAAGCCCAGCGCTGATACGGCCGCTTTTTCGAAACCTGATTGGCAACGCTCTTCAATACAGTAAAAAGAATGTTAATCCGATTATTAAGATTCGTTCTGAAGTGGATTTGTCAACAGAGACTACGCCTTCCAGGAACCCCGACGGCAAGAAGTACAGCCGCATACTGATCGAGGATAACGGTATCGGGTTTGATCATCCCGACAAGATTTTTAATCCAGTTGAAAAAGTACATCACAATGGATCCTCAAAGGCGGCCGGGATTGGACTTGCTATTTGTAAGAAAATCATAGAACAGCATCATGGCTCTATTTCCGCGAGGAGTAAAGTGAATGAAGGTTCTACGTTTATCGTTTCCTTGCCCATCCTTTAACAAGTCTCCCACTCTCTCCCGTTTTTACTTCGCCTTGATTCATGAACCCGTTGGCCGATCCGGTGAATGCTTTTCTTTTTCCAGTACCCGGGATAAAACAATATTGGCAACGGAGAAAAATGAATCGATTCTTTGGTTTGCTCTTAACTCATTGGACTGACGCATCCGCGATTTAAGATCAACCCCCGTTTTCTGCCCTGAAACGCGGGGGAGCAAATCAAGCAACCTGTTTGTCATAACATTGAAATTGATCCGTACAAAATTACTGTTCCGATTAGTGCCCAGCATGTGCAATACTCTTTTTGTCTTTTTGAGTAAACCAAGACAACGGGAGCATCGCTCCATGAGCGTATCCCTGAACTAACAACTTACGCTTTGCATAGGCTGCCATAACATAAAGGGCATACAACACAATCCGGATGTCCAGCCATGGAGAATTCGTCATCGCATATTCCATATCAAGTTTGATACAATCCCGGCTTGCCATATTGTTTTCAGCCATGTGATCAAACCGCCATAATCCAATAATCCCGGCAGGGGCAAGAAATCGCCACGCAATTTCATCCTTCGTTAATTTCTCTGCCTCCCCCACCGGGATAGGGCTGTTTCCGACAAGCGACATATCCCCGAGGATCACATTAATAAGTTGTGGTATCCCGTCCAGGTGAGTGCTTCGTAAAAACCGCCCAAAGGGTGTCATTTCAACTCCGGATGCTTCATCATCGCCTGAACTACCGCAGTTGAATTTGTAGAGATCGAAAATCCTGTACCCTTTCCCCACTCGTTTCGAAGTAGACCATACAGCCCCGTTTAAGTCCAGCGTGCTGATGATCAGAATAGCCAACACCAGCGGGGATAACACGAGGATCATAAGCATGGCCAATACGATATCGAATGTCCGTTTCAACGACCATAGTTTGACCGATGGACTTCCTCCCTGTTTCTGCCTTAACCGTGGCTGTTTGCCCTGTGCATTTCTGAACGATTTCACTTTCATGATCAATTCAATCCGCCTGATAAAAGAATAATCAAAAGGCCCCGTACAATATTCATCTACTCCGGCCTCCCGCGCAATCTCCTGAGCCTTCCAATCAAATTTCATCGTATGAAGAATAAACGGCACAACTTTTCGACCCGCCACCTCCCTCATAGAAATAATGTCGGACAAGGAATAGTCCGGACCCATGATGACCACATCGATTTGCTTGTTGTGTGTCCAGACCTGATCGATGGCCCGCATCAAAGGAGCATGGCAAACGTAAACACCCTCCCCCTGGGAGTCCTCCTGATCTCCACCAACGGGCGTGTCTATTACATGCAATACCTGGATTGCCGAAAATGGTTTCCTTACTTCCGGTGAAATTCTTACACTTTGTGCTATCGAGTCCATACGATTTGAATTTTTGCTATAGAAATTATAAAAACATTTTTGAAACAAAGGGCTGATCAACTTCATCCAAAAGTTCCCGGGGCTTGAATGGCTTAAGCAGGTAAGCATAAGCACCCAGGTCAAGACAGCGTTTGCGCATGACGGAATCATCCAATCCGGATAAGATGATGACCGGGATGTTCTTGTACAATGCGCTGTGGCTAAGGTGTTCCAGGAGTTCCAGGCCGTCGATGACTGGCATCCGGATGTCGGTAAGGATAAGGTCGGGCGGGTGCTGAGCCGAGAGCCACGAAAGGGCCTCCAGGCCATTGTTCTTTACCACCACCTTGTACTTGTCGCTCAAGATGTTTTTCAAAAGCCAGCACATAGACAGGTCGTCTTCAACGACCAAAACCATTTTCATGATGCTAATAAACCAATGAATCCACCATACTAACAATGACCCCGGTGACAGGATAATCATGATTAAAATCATCGAATTGTGTTGATCTGGATTTGTACTATTCTTCTCTGACCACCCTGCCTTGATAAACTACACTGCCGGAATGGCTGATCCGAACCAAATAGACCCCTTTGCCCTGCTGGCTCAGGTTTACTTCAGCGCTTCCTCCTTCCATAATGCCATTCCCTACCCTCTCCCCAAACTCATTGTACACTTCCAGCACCGCATCGGCAGGAGCATTCTTGACGAAGGAAATACCTTTACTGGGGTTAGGGTATAAGGTTATGGTTCCCGTATCCTCATTGCTGTTTTGCTGTTCGAAATCACCGGCCGTTTTCGCCCTGGCCTGTGCCGAAGACATCGTTGTGCAATTGCCGGAGTCCACCTCCACTGTTATCCCTGCAAAAGAGGAACAGCCAATGCCATTGAAGCCGGATACCGTGTAGGTGGTTGGCTCCGTCGGGGTGACAACAATGCTGGGGCCGGATTCTCCCGTACTCCAGAAATAAGCGTCCGCTCCATCCGCAGTCAGTGTTGATGAAGATCCCGGACATATGGACGACGGCAAAGCGGAGACGGTCACAACAGGTGATGGGTTTACATAAACCGTAACGGTGGCGATCGCCGAACAACCGCTGCCATTGAAGCCGGATACTGCGTACGTAGTCTGCTCAATCGGATTCACAACAATGCTCGCGCCCGTCTCTCCCGTACTCCAATAATATGCGTCGGCACCACTGGCAGTAAGCGTGCTGGAGGCCCCTGCGCATAGTGTTTCCGGCGAGGCGTAAGCCGTTACCGAGGTGGGTGATGGATTCACTGAGACTGTCACTGAAGTCGTTTGAGAACATCCGCTGGAATTGGTGCCGGTTACGGTGTACGTTGTTGTCTCTCCCGGGCTAACCGTGATGCTTGCGGAGGTTTCTCCCGTGTTCCACTGATAAGTCGATGCCCCACTGGCCGTCAGGGTGGAGGTCGCCCCGGTACAAATTGCTGCCGGGGAAGCATCGGCTGTTACATTCGGCAATGGGTCGACTGTCACCGTTATAGAAGCCGTTTTTGAGCAGCCAATGGAGTTGGTTCCTGTTACCGTATAGGTAGTTGTTGACTCCGGACTGACCGTGATGCTGGCCGATGTAGCCCCCGTGTTCCACCGGTAAGTCGAGGCTCCACTTGCTGTGAGGGTCGTTGATGCTCCCGCGCAGATCTCCGCTGAAGGCGAAGCGCTGATCGTAACATTTGGAGAGGGATTAACCGTGACGGTAATATATAACGTACTCGTGCATCCCGCGAG
>DATHFS010000600.1:0-3422 GCA_035317975.1 Cyclobacteriaceae bacterium
CTCTTCAAAGGCCTTTTTTGCCCCTGCCTTATCCCCTGCCTGCTGTGCCAGCAATCCTTTCAGGTTTAAAAGGGAAACCTTAAAAGGAAAATCCTTCTGCTTGTTTTCAGAGTCCCGTAATGTCACTTTCATGGTTTCTATGTCGGGCTTTGTTAATAATATATCCACGTTTGTCTGACTCTCCACAAACTTCTTCAACTCATACTGCAAAAAGGCCATTTTGTAAAGGGCTCCCGAATTATTGGTTTGTAAATACAGCGACTCATAATTAGTCAATGCCTTGTCATTGAGGTTAAGGGCCTCAAAACCGGAGGCTGCCATTTGCAGGACGTCTACATTCTTGGGGTTGCGCGTCAACAGGTCCTGGGCGATCAATACACAGGAAATGTATTTCTGATTATTATAATAGTCCAGCGCCAGGGCATAGATCAATGAGTCATTACCAGGATATTCCGCAATCAGGTCGTATAGTGCACCCCGTGCGACCTCTGCATCATTCCACCGGTTGGCCAGTGAATTTTTCCTCACAAAATGTTCCGTAAGCCGGTCAACCTGTTGCTGTGTTTGATCCTGGGAAGGAACAGTCTGACCGGGTTTTTGCACTGGTTTCTGGGCCGGCTTTTGCGCGGGGTTCTGGGCGTGGGCAACGGCTGCAACGAGCATAAAAAAAAGAATAGAAACTTTTCTCATCATAAAATCAAGGGTTTAAAGCTGGTTTGACAAGGCCTTTTTTTTGGGCGATTTCCATTAATAACCGGTAGGCCTCTTCCCGGTCATTTCGAATGACGCCATCCAGGATAGCATCCTTTATTTGTTCTTTTATTTCCCCGATAACCGGGCCAGGGGAAAGATTAAATAACTTGATGATCTCGTCCCCTGTGATCGGAGGCTGGAAATTACGAACGCGGTCGCGCTCTTCCACTTCGGCCATCTTCTGCTCTACCCGCTCAAAATTCTTCAGGTATTTCCCGACTTTCTCCGGGTTCTTCGAAGTGATATCGGCACGGCAAAGTTTCATCAACGCCCCTGTATCGTCACCTGCTTCAAACAACAGCCTCCGGATCGCGGAGTCCGAAACTTCTTTCGAAAGGGCAATGGGACGCAAGTGCAGCCGGACCAATTTTTGTACAAAGGCCATGTTCTCATTCATTGGAAGTTTGAGCCTGCGAAACAGTCCCGGCACCATTCTTCCTCCTTTATCCTCGTGTCCGTGAAAGGTCCATCCGTGATCCGGCTCAAATCGCTTGGTCAATGGTTTGGCAATGTCGTGCAGGATAGCGGCCCACCGGAGCCACAGGTCATCCGACATTTTCGAGACGTTGTCCAGTACTTGCAGGGTATGGAAAAAATTATCTTTGTGCGCTTTATTATCAACATACTCCACACCGTGCAATGCCACCATTTCCGGAAAGAATTGCTTGAGCAGGCCACTGTGAAATAAAAGCTTGAATCCGTACGAGGGTACAGGGGAAAGGATTATTTTATTCAGTTCATCTATTATGCGTTCCCCCGAAACGATCTTCAATCGTTCTGCCTGCTGTACGATGGCCTGAAACGTATCGGCATCAATATCAAAATTTAATTGGGAAGCAAACCGGACTGCCCGCATCATCCGCAACGGGTCATCGGAGAACGTGATCGCCGGATCCAGGGGAGTCCGGATCATTTTTCGTTTCAGGTCGCCGACGCCATCAAAAGGATCGATGAGTTCGCCATAGCCGGATTCATTTAAGCTGATGGCCAAGGCGTTGATCGTAAAGTCCCTCCTTCGTTGATCGTCCTCCAGCGAGCCGTCTTCCACTATCGGTTTTCGTGACTCCTGGCGATAGGACTCTTTCCGCGCACCAACAAATTCCAATTCAAAATCCTGCTGCCGGATCATCGCAGTGCCAAAGTTCTTAAAGACCGTTACCGGCAGTCCCCCCAATTCCTGAGCGACATGCTGTGCCAGTTCAACCCCGCTGCCCACGCAGACAAAATCGATGTCCTTACAAGGGCGATGAAGGATCAGGTCCCGTACGAATCCGCCCACAACATAGGCGTCAACACCCAGTTTCCCCGCGCTGGCGGAAACTTTCTTGAAAATCGGATTCTGACTTAGTTCGGATGAGAAATTCACGTTCTCCTTTTTTTAAAACCTCAAATGTAAGGTATTTCATACGGAAAATCCGGGGAGGAGGTAACGCCGAAGTCGAAAAATGCAGGATCACAAAGGTACAAAGGGCTACGCAATTGTCTGAACTGTGATTCTTTTGATTTTAATGATTGATATGATTCTTACTAAAGTATGCGCTATCTGGAAAAAATCATGGCAATCATTCAAATCCCAGGAATCATAGTTCAAACAATTAGGCCGTGACCTTTCCCGCAAACGCCCACGAACAGCCCGGAAGAGCTATCGCATTTTATGCATAAACGTCGGACAAGGAATAAGCTTTTCCCTCCGTCTGTTATTCGTCGTCATATTGATTCCAAGTTTGTACTTCAGCGCAACTTCGTGCGTGCCCCCGGAGATAGGCCCCAGCTCGGAAACCGTGAAATCATAACTGTATGAGACCTCCAGCTTTTCAAAATTGAAACCTAAAATAACCACGACCGCATCCTGACTGATGTTACCCTTGGCATTCTTCGTTACGGGAATACCCCTGTACCACAATCCGATAACAATCGGATCATATAAAAAATAAGCCCCCACATCCAATTGATCAAATTTCCCTTGCCGCCGGTACACGAAAGACGGCGACAAAACAGAAATCCTTTCCTTCTTAAATGGCCCTCCATACAACGGAATCCTAACCCCGCCGTGGATAGTCGTTTTTATGGGGAGATAGGCTTCTTCACCGACAAGCGATCGGTTGGGTTGATTGAGGTGGCTCGTAGCAAACCCGAACCAAAAGGATTTATTGTAAGCCAACATCCCGGCATTGAAATCGAAATAATGAGCCATCCCGAGATTATTGATTGCAGGGTCATCCGTTGGAGCCACTCCATCAGCACCAAACTGAAGCTGATCTCCGAAGATCAGCTTGTTCCAATCCAGGCTACGGAAAGCATAGCCGAAATTCAAGCCGGAGGAGATGACCCATTTATTCGAGATATTCAATTTATACGAATACAAAAAATTGAATTGGGTTGACTTCATCCCGGCCGTCCCTGCTTTATCCAATGTTGCGAGGAACCCGATGCCACTGTTGTACTGATAGAGATTGTAGTCGTAAGAAACAGCCACCGTCTGGTAGCCCCTGGCGATGTTGGGCCATTGATTGCGATAATTCATGATGAACCGGTGATCGTCCGTGGTGCCTGTAAACGCCGGGTTCAAATACAAGGGGGCGGCGTAATATTGTGAGAACTCCGGATCCTGCGCCAGCATGACCGTGCTCTTTAGAAAAATCAAAAAGAGAATGGAACAAAATAGTTTC
>DATHFS010000601.1:0-2764 GCA_035317975.1 Cyclobacteriaceae bacterium
CCTTAGACTCCGATTTTTTCGCAAAGGCAGTTTCGGCAAGTAATTTGCCGAGGCTCTGGAACTCCTCGTTCAAGGCTACAAAATCGGTCTCGCAGTTCAGCGCAATCAATATGCCCTCTTTCTTGTCATCCGAAACCTTAATGAATACACTGCCTTCTTTCGCTTCTTTGTCCGAACGGGAGGCCGAAACCTTCTGGCCTTTTTTCCGGAGAATTTCAATCGCCTTTTCAAAATTCCCGTCGGCCTCGGTGAGGGCTTTTTTACAATCCATCATGCCCGCGCCCGTCATCGTGCGGAGCTTATTTACATCTTGTGCGGTAATTACTGCCATATTCAATTTTATTTAGATTCTACTTTAGAGTCGGAATTATTTCCCGCAGATCGCGCAGATTTTCGCAGACTGCTATTCTGCGAAAATCTGCGCGATCTGCGGGAGACGCCTTTAAAAAGATCGTCCTGCCACTGGTTACAGAAGCAGGACGATCCCTGATCTATCAAACAGGGGCTAGTGCGCCTCTTCTACTGTTTCGTCGACTTTCTTTTTCTCGTCTTCTTCTTTCTTTTGACCTGCTTCTTCCTTGTCTTTCTTGCGCTCCATCAGGCCTTCTTCAATGGCTCTGCCCACGTACTTCGTGATCAGGGCAATCGACTTGAATGCGTCGTCGTTGGCCGGGATTGGATAATCGATGTCCGACGGGTCGGAATTGGTATCGACCATCGCAAAGACCGGAATGTTTAATTTTTGCGCTTCTGCTACAGCAATATGCTCGCGTTTGACATCGATCACAAACAAGGCAGCGGGCAGACGGTTGAGATCGGTAATCCCACCCAGGAGTTTCTCCAGCTTCGCCTTTTCCCTCGTCACCATCAACCGTTCACGCTTGGCCAGATTGTTGAACCCTTCATCCTTCATCAGCTTGTCGATCTGGGCCAGTTTTTTCAGCGACTTTCTGATCGTCGCAAAGTTCGTGAGCATCCCTCCCAGCCAGCGCTCCGTCACGTAAGGCATATTGAGGCGGGTAGCCTCTTCATTGATGATGTCCTTGGCCTGCTTCTTGGTTGCCACAAACATGATCTTGCGGCCGGAGCGAACAATATTCTTCAACGCAAAAATAGCTTCCTCAAGACGTTTTTGTGTTTTATTCAGGTCGATGATGTGGATCCCGTTATTTTCCATGAAGATGTACTCCGACATCTTGGGATTCCACTTGCGCGTCAAGTGTCCAAAGTGGACACCTGCATCCATCAATTCCTGTGTTGTTAATTTATCTGCCATGATTTTAATTCTTGTAATCGATTAACGCTTGCTGAACTGGAACTTTCTTCTCGCTTTCCGCCGTCCGGGTTTCTTCCGTTCCACCATTCGTGAATCGCGGGTCACTAAACCTTCTTTTCTTAGCACAGGTTTGTTCTCGGGGTTGGCTTTCACCAGGGCACGGGAAATCCCCAGCCGAACCGCTTCCGCCTGACCTTTGATACCACCGCCCTCTACATTCACCGTCACGTCATAGGTGCCCTCCAACTTCAACGCGGTCAGGGCTTGCTTTACCGTGGTTTGGTGGATTTCGGAAACGAAATATTTCGTTAGTTCACGGTCATTGATCGTGATCAGGCCTTTCCCCGCTTTCACATACACTCTGGCGATGGAGGTCTTTCTTCTTCCTGTGGTATTGATGATTTCCATTGATTAGAACTTTACTTCTTTAGGTTGTTGGGCAATGTGGGGATGTTCTGCCCCTTCATATACGTGCAGGCTCTTGAAAAGCGTGCGTCCAATGCTATTCTTGGGAAGCATGCCGCGTACAGCATGCTCGATCAATCGCGTTGGGTGCTTGGCGCGGATCATGGACGGCGTAAGTTCACGCTGGCCTCCCGGATACCCTGAATAGGTAAACAGGATGCGGTTATTCCACTTTTTACCCGTCATTCTCACCTTTTCAGCGTTAATGACCACGACATGATCTCCGCAATCGACATTGGGAGTATATCCGGGCTTGTTTTTCCCACGAATGATCTTTGCCACCTGGCTGGCTATACGCCCCAGTACCTGTCCGTCGGCGTCCACGACAATCCAACCTTTCTCTGCGGAGGCCTCGTTGGTATTGAGGGTCTTATAACTGTTATGATCCACTATTTTTGCCTTTAAAACACATTAAAAATACACTATACCCTTCAAAAAGGGACACAAAAGTAGGCCCAAGAAACTGAATATGCAAGCCGCTATTCCCCTTTTTACCGCAGGTTTTGAGTCAATTGCTTCAAAAGCACGTGAAAATCTCTTGGATAAGGCGCAGCGGCAAGAATTTCGCGATTTTGCAGGTCGATAAATTGCACTGAAAATGCATGCAATGCCATCCTTTTTATCAGGGGCTGCTCCTCTGTCAATTTTTCCAGTTTAAAGCCCCTTTTCACAGAGGATAAAAAGAACGGTTTCCCGCCGTAGGTTTCATCGCCTGTAATGGAGGTATTCAGTCGGGAAAGGTGAATCCGGATTTGGTGCATTCTGCCCGTAACGGGCCTGCATTCCACCAACGTTTGACTTTTATATAATTGCAGGGTTGTAAAGTAGGTCTGCGCTTCTTTTCCCAGGCGCGAAATTTTCACCGTCCCATCATTTTGCTTCAGAATCGGTGCATCGACCAACACGTTATCGAATTGATGGGTCCCGTCGACTACAGCGTGATAAATCTTCTTTACCGCCCGACTTTCAAATTGCATGCTCAGGTGCCGGTAGGCTGCCGGGTTCCTGGCAATCGCCAGAACG
>DATHFS010000602.1:0-2965 GCA_035317975.1 Cyclobacteriaceae bacterium
TACCAAACTGTTGTTTATAGGAAGCGCCCACCCAGACCACGTGCTGAAGATGGACGATAGCCGCTGCCTCAAGCTGAGAAGGAAGCCCATTGTTCAGACGATAGATTAAATAGGGCTCGAAAACATTCTTGTCTTTACTAAAATAGAAACGGTTGCTCGCATGCACCACGACCGATTGAAATGGCTTGAGCGCCGTAACGGTAAAAGATTCATTGCTTAAATAAATGGGTTGAAAAATGTTCGGCAGGGCAATTCCTGCATGAAATGTTTTTTTATGAAACGAAACTCCTGCATTACCCAAAAGAGTGGACGTTTTTGTAAGGAGGGTGGATAAAGCAGGGTCGGTAAACGTCCCGACCTTCTCCCAGTCAATGCTATTGTAAGCATACCCCGCAGAAAGTCCGAATCGAATAAAGGTCTCTTTATCAATCGGGACCGAGTAACCGAGCGTTAGCAGCACCGACGAGGTGTTGGTGATCCCTCGTTTGTCACTATTAAGATTCAGCCCAAGGCTCAGCCTTTTACTTAATGGGGTATGAAAGCTCAGGTTTGCCAAAACGGGAGCCCCTTGTATAGTAGTCCATTGTTTCCGATAAGCCAGAAAAAATGCTGACCGGCCCTCTATACCGACATAAGAGGGGTTAAGCATATAGGGGTTGAGAAAGAACTGGGAGAAATTGGAAATGTCCTGGGCCTGTGATTGGAAGGCAACCATCAGGCACAAAAGAGCCACATAACGACTATATCGCATATAGATCGAAAATTATGAATAATTATCAACATTTACTTGAATTTAGGCGTTGAATAAGGTGAATTTTACGCCCAACTGAACTTAAATCACTTTGGTTCTTTCAACCTTATGGTGGGTGGGTTCGTTTAAACCGACACATAAACCTTTCAAAAAAAAATTATGATGAAGAACTATTTGGATTCCCGTACAGGTTGGCTTTTGTTGCTGCTTGGCGTTGCGTTGGTCTCCTGTAATAAGGACAATAATTCCACTGCCAGGTTGGAGGTGAGGCTAACGGATGCTCCGGGAGATTATCAGGAGGTGAACATCGATATTCAGGATATACAAGTAAATGCAGAAGATGGAAATGGGTCCGGTGGTTGGCAATCATTGAATCTCAAAAACAAAGGAGTCTATAATTTAATAAAGCTCACCGACGGATTGGATACGTTACTGGGTGATATTCAATTGCCGGTAGGAAAAGTCTCCCAACTGCGACTTATCCTGGGGAGCAACAATTCGATTAAGGTAGCGGGTCAAACACAATCACTTCCGCTGACGACACCCAGTGCACAACAATCCGGTCTCAAAGTACAGATCCATACCGACCTGAAAGAAGGGATCACTTATAAAATACTCCTTGACTTTGATGCTGCCCATTCCATCGTAGCCACCGGAAGCGGCAAGTTCATATTGAAACCCGTGATCCGCACCGTCGTGGAGGCAGAGTCGGGATCAGTGAAAGGACTGGTTAGCCCCGTCGCATCCAGGCCGGCGGTCTATGCGTTATCGGGTACCGATACGATCGCCACGACGTTTGCAGATTCAACTTCAGGAAAGTTCCTGTTAAAAGGTCTCGCTGCCGGCACATACACGGTAAGCTTTGCCCCCAAAACCGGCTATCTGCCAACGACCAAAGAAAATGTTTCAGTTACCCTGGGAAGCGTAACGGATTTGGGCACCATCCTCATTTCGCAATAAGCGAATACCCTGGTATTACCCGGCCATTCCAATTCAATTTTGGGATGGCCTTTTTTTACGTCTTTTGGCGTCAGAATCTACCGGTTGCAACGATTATTATTGATTTTAGTAACTTGTAAAGAAAAATCGTGAAGTCCGGCACCCTGCTTGTTTGTCTCCTGCTTACTCTTTTTTGTGCCCATGCCCAGAAGTATACGATCGGTGGCAAGGCAGGTGTTTTGCTAAGCTGGCCGCATTTTGCCGATAAAGAGGACAAAGATGTCTTTGGATCTCGTCCCAGGATAGGAGTATCGGTTGCCGGTCTTATCAATTTCCCGATGAAGGAGCATTATTCATTTCAGGCCGAAGGCGGATTCTCCCGGCAAGGACGGACTATAACTTATAACGGGGGTACGTGGAAGAACAAGTGCACCTACTATTTTGCTGACGCGAACATGATGCTGAGAAGGACTTTCCGGCTTCATATTGCCAGGAATATTCCTACCAATTGGTTTCTCAATATTGGTCCCAATATCAACTATTGGATCAGCAGTTCCGGCAGGATTCAGGTAGATCCCGGGGTAACTCAGAAATTCACGGGCGTATTCAATAAGACACCGGAACCGGTCTATGATAAAATGTATTTGAATGATGTTAATCGTTGGCTATTTGGAATCAATGTGGGGGTTGGTTTCAACGCTACTACGTTGCGAAGGCAAAAAATCATGGTGGAATTGCGATTTACCGGTGGCGGAACCTACCTGGGGAAAAAGAACAGCGCAACGATGAATATCCTTGGCTTCCAGGATGACCTCAAGGCGAGCATAAATGTGATTAACCTTTCCGTAGCCTATGTCTTTGACAAAGACCGGCAACTATCAAAAACGGGGAAGAGCACATTGAAAATAAAGAGAAATAAGAGATGAAAAAGTTATTATTTGCTTTCTTCCTGATCTTGCTCTGCGCATCAAGCGTGGTGGGCCAAAATAAACTGTCGCAGGAGGAACGGGCCAAACTGACTCCCGAGCAGCGGATTGTCTATGATAATTCCTTTAAAAAGAAAAATAAAGGGAAAGTGGTTTCAATGAAAAAAAAGGCCAAGCTGGCCAAAAAAGAGGACAGACTAAGCAGAAAAATAAAGCCACCTAAGAAACGGAAACTAAAGAAGAGATGAGAAGTCTTTAGTCCTGAGTTAGGGGAAACAAGGGACCCCCCAGCCTTTGTTGGTGTTTCCATCGATCAGCCCCGCCCTTGTTGGTGTTCTTCACCAACAAG
>DATHFS010000603.1:0-4210 GCA_035317975.1 Cyclobacteriaceae bacterium
TTCCCCACGAACTTGCTCATCACAGTGCCCTCTGCCATACTGAGTCAACAAGTTGGCGACCTCAATGCTGACGGCTGGCTGGATTTGATCCTGTGCGACGGCACGAATGTCTATGGATCAACTAACTTGGGGGCCGGTAACTTCTCATCTCTTTTCCCGATCACTACTTCAATCACGGCGCACCGAATTGCGACCGGACATATCAATGGCGACAATCTCGCAGACATTGTTGCGGTATCCGATAATAAGTTTAGTGTATTGATAAATCAGCCGGGTGGAACATTTCTGGAAGAAATTGTGGGTGTTGAACCGGAAATTAACTATGGCACTTCAGTTCCTCTCCTCAGCGATTTTGATCAGGACGGCCGGGTCGACATTGCTATCAGTCAAAATCAAGGAGTGAAAGTTTTCCTTCAGCAGGCGGATGGAAGCTTTACTGTTTTCAAATACATTAAGGATGTCCTTCCCGATTTTATGGAGGCCGTTGACCTCAACGGAGACAACCGGTTGGATATTCTGGTGTACCAGACAAATGGTGAAGCAGTTGAATTCATTGCAAACACTGCCAATCTTATTTCTGGCGTCTACGGCTATCCTGAAGAGAACCTCAAAATCTATCCAAACCCCGCATCGGATTTCATCACCATTGAAGTTCCCAAGGATGACTTTGTATCGCTCTGTTTTTATAATGGAATGGGGCAACAGTTTCCGGCCACTGCAACCCGGACCGGCAACGCTCTATTGGCTCCCCTCCCTTCCTTATCCCAGGGAATTTACATCGCCGAAGTCAAAACCTCCCTGGGTTTCTATCGGCAAAAAATTATAGTCAGAAATTAGAAACACCACCGCCAATCGCCGGGATTACGCTATTTTTGCTGTTCCAATTTTGAATCGTCTCAACCATGGCCGAGTACAGCAAAGAAGAAATACGGAAAATCGAAGATAAGTGGCGGGAGAAATGGGTTAACCAACAGGTTTACAAGACCAGCGAGGACCCTTCCAAACCAAAATACTATGTGTTGGACATGTTCCCCTATCCCTCCGGGGCAGGACTGCACGTTGGCCATCCCCTGGGGTACATTGCTTCCGACATTGTTGCTCGCTTTAAGCGAAACAAAGGATTCAATGTCCTCCACCCGATGGGGTTTGACGCCTTTGGACTGCCGGCGGAACAGTATGCGATGGAGCATGGCATTCATCCCGCCCTTTCTACCCGGCAAAACATCGACACCTTCAAAAGGCAATTAAATAAAATCGGATTTTGCTACGACTGGAGCCGGGAAGTTCAGACCTGTGACCCCGCCTATTACCGGTGGACGCAATGGATATTTCTTCAAATCTTCGACAGTTGGTTCAACCGGCAAAAAGAAAAAGCCGAGCGAATCAGCACATTGATCAACATCTTTGAAAAAGAGGGCAACTCCCGACATCCCTTTCCCAACGCCAACTCTACCTTACCCAACTCTTCGCAGACCCGGTTTACCCCGGAACAATGGAAATCATATAAAGAGAAAGAGCAGCAGGAGATCCTGATGCACTATCGCCTGGCCTACCTGGCGTACACCGATGTAAATTGGTGTGAAGCGTTAGGTACCGTGCTGGCCAATGATGAAGTCATCAATGGCGTCAGTTACCGGGGTGGATTTCCCGTTGTGAGAAAACAAATGCGACAGTGGAGTTTGCGCATTACGGAGTATGCAGAGCGATTACTTAAAGGGTTGGAGGAAATCGACTTCAGTGATTCCATGAAGGAGGTTCAGCGGAATTGGATCGGAAAAAGCGTAGGGGCGAAAATTACGTTTAAAGTCAAAAGTGAGCAATCAGGCGCGGATTCATTAACCGTTTTCACAACACGGCCCGACACGATTTTCGGTGTAGACTTTATGGTTGTTGCCCCCGAGCACGAGCTTGTTAAACAGATAACGGCACGAGCTCAGGCAATCGAAGTAGAAAAATACCTGAAATACGTTGAGAGTCGTTCGGAAATTGAGCGCATGGCAGAAGTAAAAAAAATAACCGGATGTTTTACCGGCGCCTATGCCATCAACCCTTTCAATAAAAGAGAAATTCCTATTTGGATCAGTGAATATGTACTGATCGGCTATGGAACGGGAGCGATCATGGGAGTGCCTTGCGGGGATGAGCGCGATCACAAATTTGCGAAGCACTTTACTATACCGGTCACGAACATCATCGGCCAGTACTATGATGGCAGTGAGGCAAATCCAACTTATGATGCGGTTCTTGAGAATTCCGGTTTTCTCAATGGGATGACAATGAAGGATGCTATTCCGGTAGTGGTTGATAAACTGGTAGAACTGGGAATTGGCCAACGGCAAGTCAATTATAAAATGCGGGATGCCGGATGGAGCCGGCAACGATACTGGGGTGAGCCCTTTCCGGTGGTCTATCGGGATGACATGCCTTATGCGATGGATGAAAAGGATCTTCCGTTGGAGTTGCCGCCTTCCAATAATTTCAAACCGACCGGAACTGGAGAAGGTCCATTGGCGAACTTAAAAGATTGGATTCACCTCAAGAATGGTGAAACGCGCGATTCCAATACGATGCCCACGCACGCGGGTGCAGCCTGGTACTTTCTTCGTTACATGGATCCGCATAATCCAACCTCCTTTGCCGGCAAAGGTAAACTGGATTATTGGGGTCAGGTGGATGTATATATCGGGGGCTCTGAACACGCTGTTGCCCACTTGTTGTATTCGCGCCTTTGGGTAAAAATATTACGCGACCTTGGCTATTTGAATTTTGATGAACCTTTTAAGAAGTTGATCAATCAGGGAAAGATCACAGGCGATTCAAGGTTTGTTTACCGGGCTACCGTAACTTGGCGCACTGAAGGTGCAGAGACAAATCCTGAAAGTGATCCACACACTCCGGCATTGTTTATTTCAGACGGCATTCGTCAGAAGCTTCAACAAAGCGACGCGCTTCAAAATAGAATTACGGAGAAATTAAAATTAATTAGCAAAACCTATATAGAAAAAGGTCCGGCAACACACGGGGAACTCAGGTTAAATCCAGATTCTTGGACTCCAGAAAACCTAACCCCTCTTCATGTTGATATAAATATCGTAAATGGTTTGGAATTAGATATCGAAGCCTTCCGAAAATGGCAGCCTCAGTTTTTAACTGCGGAATTCGTCACGGAAGAGGACGGCCGATACCTCTGTGGCTCGGCCATTGAAAAAATGTCCAAATCCAAATACAACGTTGTCAACCCCGACGACATCATCGAGAAATACGGTGCCGATACGCTGCGCCTGTATGAAATGTTTCTCGGCCCGCTGGAACAATCCAAACCCTGGAATACCAACGGCATCGATGGCGTGTACAAATTCTTGAGACGTTTCTGGAACCTCTTCCACGACGGCAAAGGCAACTGGACCATTTCTTCCGCCGAACCCACCCGGGTCGAATTGAAAATACTTCACAAAACGCTGAAGAAAGTGGAGCAAGACATCGGGAACTTCTCCTTTAATACATCGGTAAGCGAGTTCATGATCTGCGCAAACGAACTTACGGCATTGAAATGCAACAAGCGCGCTGTCCTCGAGCCATTGGTCATCGCCCTCTCCCCTTTTGCCCCGCACGTGTGCGAGGAACTTTGGGAACTATTGGGCCATCCGGAAAGCATCCTGAACGCGTCCTTTGTCTCGTTTGATGAGCAGTACCTGAAAGAGAATTCATTTGAGTACCCGATTTCTATTAATGGTAAAGTCCGTACCATGATGAACTTTGCGCTGGACATGCCCAAAGAAGACATCGAGAAAATAGTGTTGGCTTCTGAAATTGTGCAAAAATGGAGTGAAGGAAAGCCGCCTAAAAAAGTGATTATCGTTCCGGGAAAAATTGTGAACGTGGTGCTGTAGTGTTCCGACTAATTAATTTTGAGGCATCAATTGGAGGACAATTTCACGAGGCCTGAAAGGCGGTTGATCAATAGCGAAGGGTGAAGCCCTTCGTGCCGATTGGCAATCTAGATTAAGCCCTGAAGGGGCGGAATCGGTTCCGTTTAATCCCAAGCAATCGCCTCCGACTATCAAGTGGTGAACCGACAATTCCACAAGGCCTGAAAGGCTGTTGATCAATAGCGAAGGGTGAAGCCCTTCGTCCCGATTGGCAATCTAGAGTAAGCCCTGAAGGGGCGGGATCGGTTCCGTTTAATCCCTCTCAAGTGGTGAACCGACAA
>DATHFS010000604.1:0-2250 GCA_035317975.1 Cyclobacteriaceae bacterium
CAGTGCCCCGAGAAATAATATGGACGTCAGGTTGACAACGATGTATAACGAAAGCCAAAAAACAGCCATGATGCTACTCACAGTGCTGTTGTATCGCTGCCTTAGGAATTGAGGCATCGTGTAGATCTTATTCTGCAGGTAAATCGGTAAAAAGAAAACCGCCACCACAATTAATGTGGCGGCCGCCATCCATTCATACGCCGCGATCGCCAATCCCATCTTAAAGCCATTGCCTGACATACCGATCATCTGCTCCGCCGAAATGTTGGATGCAATCAAGGATGCCCCGATAGCCCACCACGTCAGGGAACCTTCCGCCAGAAAGAAGTCTTTCGAATCGGACTGGGCTTTCTTCTTGCGGTTGTAAATCCAGTAGCCGTACACGGCAACAATAATAAAGTAGACAAGGAATACCAGGTAATCGGCAGTTTGGAGCTTTTGCATAGATCAGGGATTAGTCTTCGGAAGGGATATCGCATGAACGCCTTTCGAAAGTTTGACCGGATAAAAATCCGGTTCTTTTTTAAAAGTAGTAAAATATCTTTGCCGAACCTTCTCTTTGAAGATTTCTTCTTGTCCGCGCCGGACGAGGTTGATGGTGCATCCGCCAAACCCTCCCCCCATCATCCGGGAACCGATCACGTCGTTTCGCTCTTCTTCGGCAAGCGTCACCAGCATATCCAGTTCTTCGCAGCTGACTTCGTAGGCCTGGCTCAACCCCCAGTGGGTTTGATACATCAATTCCCCAAACCCTTTTAAATCGGAGGCTTGCAGTAAGGTCGCTGCTTGCCGCGTGCGGGCAATCTCTTCTACAACAAAAAGGCATTTGACAAAAACGTCTTCTCTCAGCTTGTCCTGGTTTTGGAATAGCAAGACACGTGAGACATCGCGCAAAGATTGCACGTCGGGTTGTTGCTTCTGAATGATCCACAGCCCTTCCTCACAGGCCGCCCTCCGGTCGTTGTACGCCGTTGAAGCAATGGCGTGTTTGACCTTGGAGTCAATCAATAAAATCGCTATCTCCGGAAATTGAAACGGAAGGTATTGATGCGTCATACTGCGACAATCCAGGAGCATAACGGAATTCTCTTCGCCAAACAAACTGGCATATTGGTCCATGATGCCCACCATAGCCCCGACAAAGCGATGCTCCGAACCCTGGGCCGTCTTCACCAGGTCCAGCCGGCTGAGCCCGAGTCCAAAGATCTCGTTGAGGGCAAACCCAAATCCGCAGCAGAGCGCGGCCGACGACGAAAGCCCTGCGCCCGAAGGAATATTTCCACCAAAGACACAGTCTACCCCCCGCACAGGAAGGCCGCTGCGTTGGAAACCATCCACCATACCCATCAGGTAATTCACCCAGGTCTGGCCCGGATTCAGATCGTGGATCGAAAACGTCACCCCTTCCCCAAAATCGGCAGCATAGATATTGCACCGGTCGTTTCCACTGGGGGCGATGGCAAAGACCAAATGTTTGTCAATTGCTGTGGGCATGACAAGGCCCTCATTATAGTCTGTATGCTCGCCGATCAGGTTGATCCGCCCCGGTGCTATAAAGACAGCGGGAGCCTTTTTGAATTTCTCCTTAAAAACCGATACAACGTGTTTAGCCAAATCCATAGTGTAACTCAAAAACCACTAAAGATTAGGGATTTTTTCTACAACAAAAAACGGGTTACTGGTTTCCAGCCTTGCCTACCGAAGCCTTTGGTGTAGGTGGGTTGCTGGTTTCGGGTCTGTGCCTGCCTGATTAAGTTGTTATACGATGCATATAAGATTCGTAAGGTCAAATCAAAGAGTCCCCCCTCTCCGCCTCGCCTGCCCACCGAAGCTGTCTCAGTGCAGGTGGGGAGAGGGGCCGGCCTGCCCGCCGAAGCTGTCTCAGCGTAGGTGGGGGGTGAGGTGAACCCGAAATCGGACAGTCTAGAGCGGTATCGAACACCTATATTGGGAAAGACACCGGATTCGACCCAAAATCAAGGAAATTCAATGGCATGGCCTTTGACCCTTTCAATTAAAATTATACCGAATGATCAAAAACTACTTCCTTCTTTTTTTCCGCAACTTGGGGCGGCAGAGGCTCTTCTCATTCATCAATTTGCTGGGGCTCACAGTGAGCATCGTCAGCACCCTCCTGATCTACCTGTACGTCAGACATGAGTTCAGTTACGATCGTTTTCACAAAGATGCAGATCGTATCTACCGCGTCAACCAGACGTTCATTTGGGGACAGGCATCCGACAACCAGTT
>DATHFS010000605.1:0-5736 GCA_035317975.1 Cyclobacteriaceae bacterium
GATATGCGACCCAGGAGGTGCATATTGATAACAGGACCAGTATCAATGTTACGTTAAAAGAAGAACTCATTTCCCTTTCTGAAGTCGTTGTAACCGGATATGGGACTCAATCCAAACGTGATATTACCGGTGCGGTAGCAACCATTGATAGCAAACAATTGCTTTCAACACCTTCTACCAATCTGGGACAGGCCCTTCAGGGCAAGGTGGCTGGTGTGATGGTCGGAAACGAAAACAGTCCGGGTGGCGGGGTCATGGTCCGTATCCGGGGGTTTGGGACGATCAACGACAATTCACCATTATATGTGATCGATGGGGTACCAACAAAAGGCAACTTGAATACCCTTAACCAGAATGATTTTGAATCCATCCAGATACTTAAAGATGCGTCAGCAGCCTCTATCTATGGTTCACGTGCGGGCAATGGTGTGGTGATCGTTACCACAAAAAAGGGAAAGGCGGGTAAGCCTGTGTTTACCTATGATTCGTACTATGGGACACAGCGTCCGGGCAAACTGCTGAGTATGCTTAATACAAATGAGTATGCACAGCTTGTCTGGGAATCGCGAATCAATGCCGGAGCCGTGGGCGCCAATGGAAATCCTGTGCATGCACAATTCGGGAATGGGCCGACTCCGTCGATACCCGACTATATTTTTCCTGCAGGGGCAATGGAAGGTGATCCGCGGGTAGCCCGTGATGCAGATGGAAAGTACATCAACTATAGCGCAAATATTGACGCTGCTGATTTCAACAAGACCAAGTGGCTGATCACGAAAGCGAATAAACAAGGAACCAATTGGTTTGATGAAATTTTCAATCCGGCGCCTATCCAGAATCACCAGATTGGCGCATCGGGAGGAAGTGAAACAGCGCGCTATGCCTTGTCGCTGAATTATTTCGATCAGAAGGGAATCATGCTCTATACCAATTTTAAGCGATACACGATGCGCATGAATACCCAATTCAACGTCAACAAGCGTGTGAGAGTAGGCGAAAACTTTCAGTTGGGGTATAGTGAAAGAGTGAATCAGCCCAACGGCAACAGCCAGGAGAGTAACCCTACCTCATTTGCTTTCAGGATCCAACCCATCGTACCGGTGTATGATGTTTCGGGCGTGAACTTTGGTGGAACCCGGGGAACCGATTTGGATAATTCCCGCAATCCCGTCGGCGACTTGTGGCGCAATAAGGACAATGTTCAGAAGGAAGTCCGTTTGTTCGGAAATGCCTATGCCGAGGTGGATATCCTGGACAACCTTACCGCCAAAACGAGCTTTGGAATAGACTATAACATTGTCAACTTCCGCAACTACACCATTCGCGATATTGAATCTGCGGAAGCCAGGGGTTCCAATAGTCTGCAAACAACAAACAACTATGAGTATACCTGGACCTGGTACAATACATTAACCTACAACCTCAACCTGGGAGCCAACCATCGGATAAATTTTTTAGTTGGAACGGAATCCATTAAAGATTATTTCGAATTTTTTGATGCCTCCCGAACGAACTTTGCATCGGATGATCTCCAAAACCGGTATCTGAGTGGTGGCACCGGTGTGCAGACCAACAATGGCGGGGCATCCAACTGGGCATTGGCTTCTGAATTTGCCAAAGTAAATTATGCGTTCGCGAATAAATACCTTCTGGAAGGCACAATCCGGCACGACCGCTCTTCCCGCTTTGCACCCCAATTCCGTAGTGCGGTTTTTCCCGCTGTGAGTGCAGGTTGGGTTTTCTCAGAAGAAGGCTTTGCCAACAACTGGAGTACCTGGTTAACCCGGGCTAAATTGCGGGCAGGCTGGGGACAAACCGGCAATCAGGAAATCGGTAACTATAATGCACTGACCATATTTGCAACCAATCCTGCCACCTCCTTTTATGACCTGAATGGTTCGCGCACTTCCGCTATTCCTGGCTATGAGTTGACCCAATTCGGAAACGCCAAAGCAAAATGGGAGACCACGACGTCAACCAATATTGGCATTGACGCCAATGTATTCCACAGCCGCCTTGATATAGCGTTTGACTGGTACACCCGCCTTACGAGCGATATGCTCTTTCCGGTTCAGGCACCCCTGACGTCCGGTGTGGCAGCCGTTCCTTTCCAGAATATCGGTTCGATGCGAAACCGGGGGATTGACCTGGGGTTAAATTACAATGGCCATGCGATGGGCAACCAGATTGCGTTCAGCATCGGCGGTAATTTCAGCACCTATCGCAACCGGGTGACGAGAACCACAGGTGACGCAGCAACGCAATACTTTGGAATCAATGACGAACGCATTCAGAACTTCGTTGTAACGCAGCAAAACTACCCGATATCCTCCTTTTTTGGATATACGATTGACGGCATCTTCCAATCGGATGATGAAGCGGCGGCGGCACCGGTCAATAACCTGGGCACGAACCAAAACAAAGCAGGCCGATTCAAATTCAGGGACACCAACGGAGATGGGGTGATCAATACCAAAGACCTGTCCATCATTGGAAATCCTCACCCTGATTTTACGTACGGCATCACGATCAATATCAATTACAAAAATTTCGGACTGGCTTTGTTTGGTCAAGGGGTCCATGGAAACCAGATCTTTAACTATGTAAAGTATTGGACCGACTTCCCCACTTTTGCCGGGAACAGAAGTACCCGCATGTTGTATGATTCCTGGAGGCCGGGTAAAACGGACGCTGTTTTGCCACAGTTAACATCCAGCGATCAGGTAAGTATTCTTCCTTCCACCTACTACCTGGAAAAAGGATCGTATTTCCGGATGAAGAACATTCAACTTACTTACAATTTCCCAAAAGCATGGATGTCTAAAATCGGATTCGGCGCATCCCGTATTTATATTCAGGGGCAAAATCTCTTTACGTTCACCCGCTACTCTGGTATGGATCCGGAGATCAACCTGCGCAACTACAGTTCGGGAAATGACCGGCAGATCGGTGTGGATGGAGGTTCGTATCCTGCCGCGAAGCAATACCTGGTTGGAGTAAACTTAAGTTTCTAATTAAATCTGTTTATGTTTTACATCATTCACAGTAAACTTTAAAAAGATGAAAA
The DNA here is from genome assembly GCA_035317975.1 of Cyclobacteriaceae bacterium. Classification (GTDB taxonomy): domain Bacteria; phylum Bacteroidota; class Bacteroidia; order Cytophagales; family Cyclobacteriaceae; genus ELB16-189. The sequence goes on from DATHFS010000605.1 coordinate 3,068, forward strand.
AAATAATAATTACAAGCAGCGCCATTTTGCTGAGCATATTGAGTGGCTGCTCCGATGCGTTCCTGGATGCGAAGCCGAAAGCGGCGCTGAGCAGTTCCGCGTTACAAAACAGCCAGGGCGTAAATTCTTTGTTGGTCGGTGCTTACGCCTTGCTTGACGGCTGGGCCACAGCAGACGGTGCCTATCGTTCCTACCAGGTCGGCGCCGACAATTGGGTATATGGAAGTGTCGCCTCCGATGATGCTTACAAGGGCACCATCGCCGGGGATCAACCGCCGATTTCCCTGATCGAACAAGGAAACATTGCATCCGATAATATTTATTTCCGGGGGAAATGGCGCGGTATGTACGATGGAATTGCCCGCACCAATGATGTTTTACAAATCCTGCCGAAGGTTGCCGACATAACGGAAGCGGAGCGCCAGGAAATCATTGCGGAATCCAGATTCCTGCGCGGGCATTTTCATTTCGAGTTGAAGAAAATGTATAACATGGTGCCTTATATTGATGAAACGACCTATGATCCGAATAACCTGGAAAGCACCAAAGTGCCCAACTCAGAAGATATCTGGCCAAAAATTGTGTTGGACTTACAAGCTGCCTATACTGCATTGCCGGCAAAACAAACACAACCCGGTCGTCCGACAAAATGGGCCGCCGCCGCTACCCTGGCAAAAGCGTACCTCTTCCAGCAAAAATACAGTGAAGCGAAAACGTTGCTGGAAGCTATCGTGAACAGCGGACAATATAAACTAACGGACAAGTACCATGATAATTTCAAAGCCGTGACCAACAACAATCTTGAATCTATTTTTGAAGTTCAGTATTCCGTGAATGATGGAGCTCCCGGCGGTGAAAACGGCAATATCGGCTCTACCCTGAACTACCCCTACGGTGGTGGCGGCGTAACGACCTGCTGTGGATTTTTTCAGCCCTCGCAAAATCTCGTCAATTCTTTCAAGACAGATGCTGCCGGTTTACCGTTACTTGATACGTTTAATGATACGGATGTAACGAACGACCAGGGAATAGATGCTACCGCGCCGTTTACTCCTTATGCCGGTACAGTTGATCCTCGCCTTGACTGGACCGTTGGCAGAAGAGGTATCCCCTACCTGGACTGGGGCCTTCATCCTGGTAAAGCCTTTGTCCGCGATCAGGCATACGGCGGCCCTTACTCTCCCAAGAAGCATGTGATGTATCGGTCGGATGTAGGAACCAATACATTTGCCGGCAATCCCCGGTTGAACGCAAACAATTACCGGATGATCCGCTATTCACACGTCTTGCTCTGGCTTGCCGAAATTGAAGTTCAGTTACGCAATTTGGATGTTGCCCGGGGATACGTCAATCAAATCAGAACGAGAGCGGCCAATCCAGTTGGTTTTGTAAAGAACCCTGATGGTTCCAATGCGGCCAATTATGTGATCGGTACATACGATACACCCTGGACTGATCCGGTCATGGCACAGAAGGCCGTTCAGTTTGAGCAACGTCTTGAATTTGGTATGGAAGGTCACAGGCGTTTTGATTTAGTCCGCTGGGCAATTGCTGATCAAACGCTGAATGCATACTACCTTGTAGAAGGAACTAAACGCAGTTATCTAAAGGGGGTTCTGTTTGTAAAAGGGAAACACGAATATTTCCCGATTCCCATCCAGGAGATACTCAACAGCCAGAAAAATGGCCAAACTACGCTGACACAAAATCCCGGATATTGACCTGATCACACTTTGATGCAAGAAAATCCCGCCCTCCGGCGGGATTTTTTTTCCTGCAATTTTAAGCCCATTTCATATTGACCATATTTTGTTAAATTTAGTTTCCTTAGTTTCAAAAAGATGGCCTTTCCAATTTACGTTATCAGTAGTTCCAATCGACGTTTTCGGACCGCCAGCTATGCAGCATTTTCGAATGATCTTAATTCAATATTAATACAATCGAATCGAAAATTGTCCCGTAGGGGACAACATCTTTGTAGAGGACTAACAGAAGAGCAAACCTCGTCCCGTAGGGACGACACCTTATTCAATGTCAAACAGGCCCTCACAAGCAATGTTTCAATCGAGGGCTGTATTCAAATTGTTCTTTCAAAGCTACGAGCCGACCAAGGTGTTGTCCCTACGGGACATGGATGATGATGTCCGGATTTCTACAAAGAAACTGTCCCTCCGGGACAAAAAATTTTGCCTGTTTAAGAGTATTGTTATGAGTGACGTCAAGAAACTTAATCTGAAATTATGAACAAGCTTTGTATGCTTTCACTGTCGGCGATACTCATCGTCCATTTCGCCGCTGGACAAAAGAAAATAACCCTTTCCAAAACCGTCCTGCAAGACAAAATAAAAGGAGGATGGGCGGGGCAGATCATCGGCGTTACGTTTGGCGGTCCAACCGAATTTCGATTCGAGGGTACGATGATCAATGATTATCAGCCCATCCCCTGGTACGATGGGTATATCAAGAACACGATGATCAACAATCCCGGATTGTATGATGATCTGTACATGGACCTGACCTTTGTTGATATCCTCGAAAAAGAAGGGCTTGATGCACCGGTTGCTTCTCACGCCAAAGCGTATGCAGAGGCGGGGTACATGCTTTGGCACGCCAATCAAGCCGGACGCTACAATATCTTGCACGGAATCAAGCCGCCTCAGTCGGGCCAT